>CAYPDO010000318.1:0-5823 GCA_964409495.1 uncultured Bordetella sp. | reverse complement strand
ACCTTTTCGGCTGCGCGTTCCCGTATTCGATGGGCTGGCACGGCGCGCCCTTCGATCTGCAGCCGGCCGACCACTGGCAGCTGCACGCGCATTTCTACCCGCCGCTGCTGCGCTCGGCCTCGGTGCGCAAGTTCATGGTCGGCTTCGAGATGCTGGCCGAGGCCCAGCGTGACCTCACGCCCGAGCAGGCCGCCGAACGCCTGCGCGCGCTGCCAGCCCGCCACTACCGCGACACGCAGTCCGCGCCATCCAAGCCCGCCTAGACCATGCCCGTGCCGATCCTCCCCGCCGACCCGGTCGACCCCGCGCTGCGCCAGCGCGTGCTGCGCAGCTTCGAGGCCGCCTTTGGCGCCGCCCCGGCCGTGCTGGTGCAGGCCCCTGGCCGCGTCAACCTGATCGGCGAGCACACCGATTACAACGACGGCTTCGTGCTGCCCTGCGCCATCGACCGCCAGACCCTGGTGGCGCTGCGCCCGCGCGCCGACCGTCTGGTGCAGGTGCTGGCCGTCGACCGCCAGGGCGCGCGCGACGCCTTTGCGCTGGATGAGCCCATTACCCGCCGCGACGACGCGCCCTGGAGCCACTACGTGCGCGGCATGGTGCGGCAGCTGCTGGGCCATGGCCTGGCGCTGCACGGGGTGGACATGGCCATTGCCGGCAACGTGCCGCAGGGCGCGGGCCTGTCGTCGTCGGCCTCGCTGGAGGTGGCGGTGGGCCAGGCCTTCAAGAGCCTGCTGGCGCTGGATGCGCCAGACCCGGCCACGCTGGCGCGCCTGGCCCAGCGGGCCGAGAACGGTTTCGTGGGCATCCGCTGCGGCATCATGGATCAGATGATCTCGGCCTGCGGCGAGGCCGGCCACGCGCTGCTGATCGACTGCCGCTCGCTGCACACCCGCGCCGTGCCGCTGCCCGAGGGCGTGGCGGTGATGATCGTGCACAGCCATGTGCGCCGCGGCCTGGTGGACAGCGCGTACAACACCCGCCGCCGGCAATGCGAGGCCGCGGCCACGCACTTCGGCGTGCCGGCGCTGCGCGACGTGCGCCCGGCGCAGCTGGCCGATGCGGCCGCCACGGCCGGGCTGGATGCGCTGGTGCTGCGCCGCGCCCGCCACATCGTGAGCGACAGCGCGCGCACCCTGGCCGCGGCCGATGCGCTGGCGGCCGGCGACCTGCCCACCATGGGCCGGCTGATGGCGGCCTCGCATGCGTCGATGCGCGATGATTTCGAGATCACGCACCCGGCGGTGGACGAACTGGTGGCGATCCTGCAGCAGGCCATCGGGCCCGAGGGCGGCGCGCGCATGACCGGTGGCGGCTTTGGCGGCTGCGCCGTGGCCATGCTGCCGGTGGAGCGCGTGGCCGCGGTGCAGGCCGCGGTGCGCACGCACTACCGCTCGCCCGAGGGCGAGCCGGGCACGGTGTGGGTGTGCCGGGCGGCGGGAGGCGCCTCGGCGCTGGGCTGAACCGGCCAGGCGTGGCGCCTGGGTGCGCCGGCAGCCTCAGCTGCTTTGCCGCACCACCAGCTCGGTGCGCAGCAGGCGCGGGCCCACGCGCTCACCGGCCAGCTGGGCCAGCAGGCCTTCCACCAACAGCACGCCGGCCTCGCTGATCGGCTGGCGGATGGTGCTGATCGGCGGCTCGAAGTTGGCGGCCAGCGCAATGTCGTCGTAACCCACCACGCGCACATCGTCGGGAACCTGGCGGCCATGGCGGCGCAGCGCGCTGATCACGGTCATGGCCATCAGGTCGGAGGCGCAGAACACGGCGTCGAAGGCCAGCTTCTGGCGCACCAGCTGGTCCACCTCGCGGCGAATGTCCTCGGCCACGAAGGGCACGGTGCGGATCAGGCCGGGGTCCGCGATGCGGCCGATGCGC
Organism: uncultured Bordetella sp.; assembly: GCA_964409495.1. Classification (GTDB taxonomy): domain Bacteria; phylum Pseudomonadota; class Gammaproteobacteria; order Burkholderiales; family Burkholderiaceae_C; genus Pseudaquabacterium. Next base: position 3,948 of record CAYPDO010000318.1, on the reverse strand, counting down.
GCATGGGCGCGCTCCCAGCCCTGCATGCGCTGGCCGATCTCGGGCAGCTCGGGGTCGCCCATGAACAGCACGCGCTGCGCGCCGCGCTCGAACAGGTGGGCGGTGGCCAGCTCGCCGCCGCTGATGTTGTCGCTGCCCACGGTGGCATACAGCTGCTGCGGCAGCTGGGCGCCCCACACCACGAAGGGCACGCCCTGCACAGCCATGGCGTTGAGCTGGTCATGGTGGTGCCACTGGCCCACCAGCACCACGCCCGAGGCCTGGCCGGTGCGCCAGGGCCGCGCCGCTTCGTCCAGATGGCCGGCATCCACGCGGGTGACCAGCATGTCCAGGCCGCGATCGGTCAGCGCATCGGCCAGGCTGCCCAGCAGGCTGAGGAAGAACGGATCGCTCAGGTGCTGCCGCGTGGCCGGGTCGTAGGGCACGATCACTGCCACGGTGCGGTTCTGCTTCAGGCGCAGGTTCTGCGCGCCGATGTTGATGCTGTAGTTGAGCGAGCGCGCCAGCTCGGCCACGCGGGCGCGGGTTTCGGCGTTGACCAGGCTGCTGTCGGACAGCGCGCGCGACACCGTCGACACCGACACCCCGGCCAGCCGGGCGATGTCGGACATCTGCACCCGCGAGGGCCGTGGTCCGGTGAGGGCTGTCCCAGGTTCGGCGCCAGCGGGGCTGCTGGCCGATGGCGCGGGGGCGGTGGGGCGTGGGGGCAGACGGCGAACCATGCTGGAGCGTCGGGCTGGACGGCAAGCGGTTGGGCCGCTCGCCACAAGGCCCCGGGATGTCGCCCCGGGATGAGGCCCCGGCATGATGCCACGGCCCCCGCGCGGGCCGGCCGTGGCGCAAGGCCGCCAATCAGCCGGGCAGGCCGTTCAGCGCTGTCGCGTGCCCGCGGTGATCGGCGATGTACTGGCGGATGATGTCGTCGAAGCTGGCATCGGCCTGCAGGCCGAGCGCGCCGGCACGTGCCGCCGAGGCCGCGCGCGGCCAGCGCGCCACGATGCCGGCGATGCGTTCATCGTGCTGGAAGCTGACGCGTGCGCGCACGGCCGGGCCGGCCACGCGCTCGAGCGCGTCGAGCATGTGCTGCACCGTGATGGTCAGGCCCGGCAGGTTCAGCGCGGTGCGGCCGCCATAGGCCGCGCGGCTGGCCTCGTACACGGCGATCAGCCCGGCCACGGTGCTGGCCGGCGAGGCCACCGGGTGCGAGGTCTCGGGCGCCACCGGGCACACCGAGGCTTCGCCCGCCAGCGGCTCGCGGATGATGCCGCTGAAAAACGACGAGGCCGCGCCATTGGGCCGGCCCGGCCGCACGGTGACGGTCATCAGCCGCGCGCTGCGACCATCGATGAAGCCCTTGCGGGTGTAGTCGGCCACCAGCTGCTCGCAGATGAACTTCTGGATGCCGTAGCTGGTCTGCGGCGTTGGCAGCGTGTCGTCGCCCACCACCTCGGGCATCGGATGGGCGTCATCGGGGCCGAACACCGCCACCGAGCTGCTGAACACCAGGCGGGTAGGGGCCGCGCCGCCCTGCACACGCGCGCGCAGCGCATCCAGCAATGCGCGCGTGCTGTCGAGGTTGGAACGCAGGCCCAGGTCGAAATCGGCCTCGCACTCGCCCGACACCGCGCTGGCCAGGTGGAACACGCCATCGAAGGCCTCGTCGCGCAAGGCCTCGCACTGGGCCAGCAGCGGGCTGATGCGCGCCTCGACACGCGCATCGGCGGCCAGATCTGCGAGATGGGGGCCCAGCGCAAACTGGTCGGACAGCACGATGCGCGTGACTGTCTGGCCGGCCAGGGTGCCGCGGGCCAGCAGGCGGCGCGCCAGGCGTGCGCCGATGAAACCGGCGCCGCCGGTGATCAGGATCTTCATGACAGGCTGGGGTTGGGCTTGGCGGCCTTGGCCGCCGGGAGGGGCTTGGGCGCCAGGCCCGCGGCCCGGCGAGTGGCGGGCTTCAAGGCCTTGGGCGCCTTGAGCGGCGGTGCCGGCAGGGCCAGCGACGGCAGCTTGCGGCGCGGCGAGCCAAGCACCTGCTCGATGTCATCCTGTGCGCCGTCGATCTGCACCAGCGAGGCGCGCTCGGCGCGGTCGACATCGCGGGCGATCACGGCGTCCAGCACCTCGCGGTGCAGCGGCAGGGACAGCGCCGGCCCGTCGGGCCGCGAGGTGGAGATCTCGAAGCTGGTGCGCAGCAGCGCGCCCAGGGCCTTGCCCATCTGCACCATCATGCGGTTGTGGCAGGCGTGCAGCAGGCCCTGGTGAAAGCGCAGGTCATGGGTGACATAGTCGCCGCCCTGCTCGATGGCCGCCTTCATGCCGGCATAGGCGGCCTCGATCTCGGTGATGTCGGCCGCGGTGGCGCGCTGTGCGGCCATGCGCACCGCGGCGGGCTCGATGATGCGGCGCAGCTCCTGCAGATCGCGCAGAAACTCGCGTGTGAGGCCGATGCGCGACTGCCAGGCCACCACCGAGGGATCAAACCAGTTCCACTGGTCGGCCGGCAGCACGCGGGTGCCCACCTTGGGCCCGGTGGTCACCAGGCCCTTGGCCACCAGCGACTTGATGGCCTCGCGCACCACGGTGCGGCTGACGCCCAGTTCGGCGCACAGCTGGGCCTCGGGCGGCACCGCGCCGCCGTGGCCGTAGCGGCCCGACACGATGGCCTCGCCCAGCAGATCGAGGGTGTGGCCCAGGACGTTCTTGATGGCGTTCATGGGCGTGGCATTGTCACAGCGTGGCTGTCACGCCGCCATCGACGTAGAGGATGTGGCCGTTGACGAAGGCGGCCGCATCGCTGGCCAGGAACACGCAGGCCGGCGCCAGCTCATGCACCTCGCCCCAGCGGCGGCTGGGCGTGCGGCCGATCAGCCAGCTGCTGAAGGCCTCGTCGGCCACCAGCCTGGCGGTGAGCTCGGTCTTGAAGTAGCCCGGGCCCAGGCCGTTCACGGTGATGCCATGCGGGCCCAGATCAATGGCCATGCCCTTGGTGAGCATCTTCACGGCGCCTTTGCTGGCGGCATAGGGCGCGATGCCCGGCCGGCCCAGCTCGCTTTGCACCGAGGCGATGTTGATGATGCGGCCGCGCCGCCGGGCCACCATGCGCCGCGCCACCGCCTGGCCGACGATGAACAGGCTGTCGACGTTGGTGCGCATGATGTCGGCCCAGTCGTGCGCGGCAAACTCGTGGAAGGCGCCGCGGCGCTGGATGCCGGCGTTGTTGACCAGGATGTCCAGCGGTGCGATACCGGCCTCGATGCCGGCCACCGCAGCCTCCACCTGGGCGGCATCGGTCACGTCAAAGCTGCGCGCATGCACGGCAAGGCCCTCGCCGGCCAGCTGGGCGCGCGTGGCCTCCAGCCTGACGGCATCGCGGCCATTGAGCACCACGGCTGCCCCGGCCTGGGCCAGGCCTCGCGCCAGCGCCAGCCCGATGCCGGCTGACGAGCCGGTCACCAGGGCCAGCCGGCCATCGAGGCGAAAGGTGGCGGCGCCGATCATCGTGCGGGCTGCGGCCAACTCACAGGCGCTGCTGCGAGGCGCCGTCAAAGACATGGGCCTTCACCGGGTCGAACTGCAGGTGCACCGTGTCGTCGGGCTGGGCCGCGGTGCGGCCATGCATCACCACCACCAGGCGTGCATCACCCACCTGCACCAGCAGCTCGGTCTCGGCACCGGTGGGCTCCACCACCACCACACGGGCGGCCACACCGCTGTCGGCCAGGCGCAGGTCGGTCGGGCGGATGCCGTAGTGCACCGCCTGGCCGGGCCTGGCCGGGCTTCCAGGCGGCAGGGGCCAGTTCACGCCCAGGGCCTGCACCGCGCCATCCGCCACCGTGCCTTCGAACACGTTCATCGCCGGCGAGCCGATGAACTGCGCGACGAACAGGTTGCCCGGCCGGTCGAACAGCTCCAGCGGCGTGCCGATCTGCTCGACGATGCCGTCGTGCA
>CAYPDO010000317.1:0-5835 GCA_964409495.1 uncultured Bordetella sp. | reverse complement strand
CGCACCGGCGCCATGGCCTCGGTCTTGAGCGCACGGATGCAGGGCGTGCCGCTCTGGTTGAGCACCCAGGTGCCGGTGGTGGGCGCGTCGACGATGGCCTGCTTGTAGTGCGCATGCACCGGGCTCTCGGCGCTGGCCACGAAGCGCGTGCCCATCTGGATGCCCTCGGCCCCCAGCGCGAAGGCCGCCGCGATGCCGCGCCCGTCGACGATGCCGCCGGCGGCGATCAGCGGCACGTCCACGCGCTCGCGGATGGCCTGCAGCAGCACCAGGGTGCTCACCTCCTCGGGGTTCTTGAAGCCGCCGCCCTCGGCGCCCTCGACCACCAGGCCGTCGACGCCGGCGTCCACGCACTTCAGCGCGGCATCCAGCGTGGGCACGGCGTGGTAGACCACGATGCCGGCGGCCTTCAGCGGCGCGATGAACTTGGCCGGGCTGCCGGCCGAGGTGGTGACGAAACGGATGCCGCTCTCGCACACGTAGCGCAGCATCGCGTCGTCTTTCAGAAAGCGGATCGGCAGGTTCACGCCGAACGGCAGGCCGCTGTGCAGCATCACGGCAATCTCGCGCTGGCAGGCCTCGGCCTCGCCGGAAGAGGTCTCGATGATGCCCAGCCCGCCGGCACGCGAGACGGCCAGCGCCAGCGGGCTGCGCGCGATCCAGCCCATCGGCGCCTGCACGATGGGATGACGGGCGCCGGTGTGGGCAAGCACTCGGTTCATGGCGGGCGGCTCCGAAGCGAACGAGCGTTCGCAAAATGGGGCGCCAGTGTCGAGGTGCCGCCGGTGCGGCGCAGTCGCCTAGGTGTCGGTGCCGCGCGCGCCGGGGCTGGCCGGCCAGGCCCAGTCACTGAGGTATTCGTGCGCCGAGCCGCGTGGCTTGGGCCGCTGGCCCTCGGCCGTGCCGATGGACACGAAGCACACCGCCTGCTCACCCTCGCCCGCGGCGACGGCCTGGGCAACCCGGGGGGTGCGCACCGCGCGGCCGCTGGTCAGCATGGCGCCAAAGCCCAGGCCGTGCGCGGCCAGCAGCAGGGCCATCAGCGCCGCGCCCAGGGCCACGGCGCGCTCGGAGTCGGGCACCTCGGGGTCGGGTGGCAGCGTGCGCAGCACGGCCAGCAGCAGCGTGGGCGCACGGTAGGCCTTGGCGCGCGACTTGGCCAGATCCTCGGCCTCGGGCGGCGGCAGGCGCTCGCGCGAGCAGGCCTCGAACAGGTCGGCCAGCGCATCGCGTTGGTGGTCCTGCACGCGGATCAGGCGCCAGGGCCGCAGGCCGCGGTGATCGGGCGCGCAGGCCGCGGCCTGCACCATGCGCTGCAGCTGCTCGGCATCGGGCCCCGGCGCATGCAGGTGCTTGGGTGCTACCGACTGGCGCGTGCCGATCAGCGCCAGCACCAGGCCGGCCAGGTCGGCCCCGTCGTCCTCGGGCGCCGCGGCGCCATCGTCAGTGCGGATGGACATGCACCGATTCTGCCGCCGCGCCACACCCTCACCGGCGCGACGACACCACGATGCCGGCCACGATCAGCGCAAAGGCCGCCCCGTGGTAGGCCTGCGGCCATTCGCCCAGCAGCGCGGCCGACAGCAGCGCCGCGAACAGCGGCGTGAGGTTGCCGAAGAACGAGGCCAGCGCCGGCCCCACCGCCGCCACGCCCAGGCCCCACAGCCGGTAGGCCAGCAGCGACGGGCCCACCGCCACGTACACCAGCGCCAGCGCCAGGCCGGCCGACCACTGCGGCGGCGCCGAGGGCTGCACCGCCTCCAGCATCCCGGCCGACAGCGTGGCCCAGCCCAGGCCCAGCGTGATCTGGATGAACAGGAACTGCGCCCAGTCCCAGGCCGGCCGCGCCGCGCCCTGCATGTGCGCCGGCGGCCGCGCCAGCAGCCAGCTGTAGAAGCTCCAGCTGATGATGGCCAGCAGCATGAACAGGTCGCCCGGCACGAACTGCACGCGCGCCAGCGCCGCCACCTCACCACGCGCCAGCACCACCGCCACGCCCAGCAGCGACAGCCCGGCACCCACCAGCTGTGCGCGGCTGGGCCGCACGCCGTAGACCAGCGCGCCGATGGCCATCGCCCACACCGGCGAGCTGGCGGCGATCAGCGTGACGTTCAGCGGCGTGCTGGTGGTCAGCGCCAGGTACTGCAGCGCGTTGTAGGCGCCCACGCCGGTGAGGCTGAGCAGCGCCAGGTGCGGCCAGCGCGCGCCCACCGCCGCACGCGCCTGCCGCGAACCGAAGGCGCGCCAGCCCAGCGGCGCCAGCAGCAGCAGCGCCAGCGCCCAGCGCGCGGCATTCAGCCACAGCGGCCCGATCGACTGCACCGCCAGCCGGCCCACCACGGCGTTGCCGGCCCACAGCAGCGGGGGCAGGGCCAGCATCAGTGCGAAGCGCGGGGTGATCGTCATCGGGAGCGGCGGTACGGTTGGGCGGGCAGTCGGCCGGGGCGGCGGATTGTGGCCCGGGCGGCCCGGCGCCGGCCGTCGCACCGGCGATGGCCGCGGCGCACACACCGACTGCATCCGCGCGAAAGCCCCTGGCACGGCGCAGCCCGCACAGCGGTTACGCTTGCCCGCGCAATGCCATCCCCACTGGAGACACCATGCCCCAAGCCATCCAGATCACCCAGTACGGCGGCCCCGAGGCCATGCAGCTGGTGCAACGCGAGGTCGGCGCGCCCGGCCCCGGCGAGATCCGCATCCGCCACCACGCCATCGGCCTGAACTTCATCGACGTCTACCAGCGCACCGGCCTGTACCAGAACCCGCTGCCGCTCACCCTCGGCATGGAAGGCGCCGGCGTGGTGGAAGCGGTGGGCGAAGGCGTCACCCACCTGAAGGCCGGCGACCGCGCGGCCTATGCCAGCAACCCGCCCGGCAGCTACTGCGATGTGCGTGTGATGCCGGCCAAGAACGTGTGCCGCCTGCCCGACGAGATCGGCTTCGACACCGGCGCGGCCATGATGCTCAAGGGCCTGACGGTGCAGTACCTGCTGAAGAAGACCTTGCCCGCCCAGGGCCTGCAGCCCGGCGACCATGTGCTGTGGCATGCCGCGGCCGGCGGCGTGGGCCTGATCGCCTGCCAGTGGGCCAGGGCCCTGGGCCTGCAGCTGATCGCCACCGCCGGCAGCGACGCCAAGTGCCAGCTGGCGCTGGAACACGGCGCCACACACGCCATCAACTACCGCAGCGAGAACTTCGTCGAGCGGGTCAGGGCCATCACCGGCGGCCAGGGCGTGAAGGTGGTGTATGACTCGGTGGGCAAGGACACCTTCGACGGCAGCCTGGACGTGCTGCGCCCCTTCGGCCTGCTGGCCAGCTTCGGCAATGCCTCGGGCCCGGTGCCGCCGTTCTCACCGGGCATCCTGGGCACCAAGGGCTCGCTGTACATCACGCGCGCCACGCTGTTCACCCACATCGCCACGCGCGAGGCCACCCAGGCCATGGCCGACGACCTGTTTGCCGTGGTGAGCAGTGGCGCGGTGAAGATCCGCATCGATCAGCGCTACCCGCTGGCCGAGGCCGCGCGCGCCCACACCGAGCTGGAGGCGCGCAACACCACCGGCTGCAGCATCCTGACGCTGTGAGCCCGGCATGACACGCCCGCCAGGCCTGCCGGCCGGGATCCACATCGCGCCGATCACGCTGGCCCATGCGGCCAGCTTCCACGCCTGCCTGGACGCCGTGTGCCGCGAGAAGCGCTACCTGGCGCAGCTGCACGCGCCGCCGCTTGAAAAGGTGGAGGGCTTTGTGCGCGACAGCGTGGCCCAAGGCGTGGCGCAGTTCGTGGCGCTGGATGGCGAGCGCGTGGTCGGCTGGGCCGACATCTTTCCGGGCTGGGCGCATGCGCTGCAGCACAGCGGCCGCCTGGGCATGGGCCTGCTGCCCGAGTACCGCGGCGCCGGCCTGGGAGAGGCCCTGCTGCGCACCTGCATCGCCAAGGCCTGGGCGCAGGGGCTCAGCCGCATCGAACTGGAAGCGCGGGCCGACAACACGCGCGCGATCCGCCTGTACGAGCGCGTGGGCTTCGCGCACGAGGCGGTGAAGCAGCGTGGCCTGTGCGTCGAGGGGGTGTTCTTCGATGCCGTGCAGATGCGGCTGCTGAAGCCCGACGCCTGAGCGCCGCAGCCAAAGAAAAAGCCCGACGGTCTCCCGTCGGGCTTTTCAGGTGTGTGGTGGAGCCGGGGGGAATCGAACCCCCGTCCGCAAGCCATCACCGGCCAGTTCTACATGCGTAGCTGTCTGATTTGAGTCTCGCCTGCCAGGTCGCGCAGCAGCACGCTACCTGGCAAACCAGTCACCTTGAGTCTCGCACCTGGCCAAGTGACCCGGCCCGGTGCCAGCCGATGTGAATGACCTCACAGCCCTTGCCTTGCGGCTCAGGCCCGGCCCATCGGCCAACCGTTGTGAGGCTCACCGGTGTTTAAGCGGCGAGGGCGAAACGTTCGTCGTTCGCAGTTACTTGTTTCCAGCTGGATTTACGAGCTGATCTGGCGCTCGGCATGCCCTGTACCGACTCCGCACCCACGTCGAAGCCAGGTCGGCCCCTGGGAACCCCGTAGTTTAGGCCAGTTGCAGCCAGTTCAAGAGCTGGCCGGGATGATCCAGCACATGGTCGGCGCCCCAGGCGGCCACCGGCTCGCCCTGGCCCAGGTAACCCCATGCGGCGGCCAGTGTGGTCATGCCGGCGGCACGGCCGGCCTGCACATCGCGCAGGTCGTCGCCCACATAGGCGCAGGCCGCGGGCGCCACGCCCAGGCGGCGCGCGGCCTCCAGCAGCGGCTCGGGGTGCGGCTTGGCATGCGGCGTGGTGTCGCCGGCAATCAGCACCGCGGCGCGACGGGCCAGGCCCAGGCCTTCGACGATGGGCGCGGCAAAGCGCATGGCCTTGTTGGTGACGATGCCCCAGGGCCGGCCGGCGGCATCCAGCGCATCCAGCAGCGGTACCACGGCCGCGAACACTTGCGTGTCCACCAGCAGGCGCTGGGCGTAGCGGTCGAGGAAGGCATCCCTCAGCGCGGCGAACGCCGCTTGCTCGGGCGTCACGCCGAAGGCGATGCCCACCATGCCGCGCGCGCCCGAGCCCACCATCGGGCGCAGCGCGGCCAGCGGCAGCGGCGGCAGGCCGTGGGCGGCACGCAGGTCGTTGGCGGCACCGGCCAGGTCGGGCGCGCTGTCCACCAGCGTGCCATCCAGGTCAAAGAGCGGGAACACGTCAGCCTCTCGTCCGATGGGTACAACGGACGATCCCCCGAGGGGGTGAGCCGCATGCGGCGAACGGCCGGCTTGTGGACTGAGGCCGGCCCGCCAGACGATCCGCGCTCAACCCGGCACCCGGCAGGCCAGCAGGTAGTTCACCGAGGTGTCGGCCGACAGCCAGTAGCGCTGCGTGAACGGGTTGTACTCCATGCCCTTGAAGCCCAGCGGCTCCAGGCCGGCCTCGCGCGCCCAGCCGGCCAGCTCACTGGGGCGGATGAAGCGCTGGTACTCGTGCGTGCCCTTGGGCAGCAGCTTGAGCACATGCTCGGCACCGACGATGGCGAACAGCCAGCTTTTCAGGTTGCGGTTCAGCGTGGAGAAAAACACCCAGCCGCCCGGCTTGGCCAAGGTGGCGCAGGCACGCACCACCGAGGCCGGCTCGGGCACATGCTCGAGCATCTCCATGCAGGTGACCACGTCGAACGTGCCCGGCTGCTCGGCGGCCAGCGCCTCGGCCGCCACCTCGCGGTAGCGCAGGCGCTGCACGCCGCTTTCCATGGCGTGCAGCATGGCCACCTTCAGGGGCTTGGTGGACAGGTCGATGCCCAGCACATCGGCACCGCGCTGGGCCATGGCCTC
>CAYPDO010000316.1:0-5873 GCA_964409495.1 uncultured Bordetella sp. | reverse complement strand
CGCATTGCTCATCAGGTTCAGCAGGGCCTGCGACACACGGGTCGGGTCGCCGCGCAGCACCTGCGGCAGCCCGTCGGCATGCACCTGCAGCGCCAGGCCCTTGCCGCGCACGCGGTCGCTCACCAGCGCGCACACCCGCGACAGCAGCGCGCCGATGGCGAAATCGGTCTGCGCGATGCGCAGCTTGCCAGACTCGATCTTCGACAGGTCGAGCACGTCGTTGATCACGTCCAGCAGGTGGTGGGCCGCCGACGACACCTTGTCGAGCCGCGCCTGCGCCACCTCGTCGCGCAGGTCGCGCTGCATCAGGTGGGTCAGGCCGATGATGGCGTTCATCGGCGTGCGGATCTCGTGGCTGACATTGGCCAGGAACGAGGTCTTGGCGCGGCTGGCCTGCTCGGCGCGGTCACGCGCAGCCACCAGCTGCTCGTTCAGCGCCGACAGCCGCAGCTCGCTGGCCTTGATCTCCGAGATGTCGGAGGCCAGCACGAACACGCCCACCACCGGGCCGTCGCCCGGCTGCGCCCCGGCTGTGTCGTCGTGGGTGCCGGTCCGCTCGTCGGCACCGGGCAGGCGATCGGGCACGAAATGCACCCAGAAATTGCGCAGCCGGCCGCCGGCATCCTGGTAGGTGTCCTGCCACTGCTGGGGCTGGCCGGCACAGGCCGCCTGGAAGGCCGCGCCCGCGCGCTGCAGCTCGAACGGGCCCAGCACCTGCTCGCGCCGCAGGCCGACGATCTCGCGGCCGCCCGGCACGAACCACTGGCGGTAGGCCTTGTTGGCAAAGCGGCAGACGCCGTCGGTGTCCCAATAGCACACCATGTCGGGCAGGTTGTCGGCCACCGAGCGCAGGAAGCGCTCGCTGGCCAGGCGGGCCTCCATGGCCTCCTCGAAGGCACGGGTGCGCTCGGCCACCTGTTCCTCCAGCCGCGCGCGGTGTTCCGCCAGCTCGGCCTGCACACGCCGGTATTCGCTGATGTCGGTGACCACCGACACCACATGGGCCGGCCCGCCATCGGCGTCGCGCACGATCGAGCTGGTGCGCGCCACCCACAGCGTGCTGCCGTCGGCGCGCAGGTAGCGCTTCTCGGAGCTGACGCTGCCCACCTCGCCGTCGAGCAGGCGCTGCAGCGCCTGCCAGTCATGCTGGCGATCGTCGGGATGGGTCAGTGTGCGGAAATCCATGCGCTGCAACTGCTCTCGGCTGTAGCCGGTGAGTGCGCACAGGCGCGGGTTGATGCTGATCCAGCTGCCGTCGAGCCGGTTCTCGGCAATGCCGACGGCAGGGGTCTCGAACACCGCACGGCGCCGTGCCTCGCTCTCGCGCACCCGCGCCTCGCGCTGGCGTTCCTCGGTGATGTCCTCGCGCTGCAGGGCCAGGCCGCCACCGGCGATGGATCGCACCCGCAGCCTGAACCAGCGACCGGACCAAGGCCCCTGCCCGGCCAGCACGCGCTCGAGCGCTGCTGCCGGCGCCGTGTCGCCATCGGCGGCGAGCAGCGGCGCGAGGTCGAGCGACCATTGCAGCGCGTCCATCGGGTTGATCGCGCCGCCTTCGGCTGGCTGGCGGCACATTGCCAGGTAGTCGTCGCCCACCGCGCCACCGATCGGCGGCGCCAGCGGCGCGTCGGGCGTCGGTCGCACCAGCGCCAGCCAGGCGGCATTGACCAGCGCGATGCGCCCGTCGGCAGCCAGCACGGCCAGCGCCGGCGTCAGAGCCTCGGCCAGATCGGCAGCCTGCAGCGGCCGGGTTGGCGCGCCCGGTGCGGTGCCGGGCAGCGCTGACCGTGGCGCCGTGCCCGGGGCCTCGGGCAACGGGGCGCGGCGGCTGCGTGCGCCGGCCCAGCCCACGAGGCCTGCCACGACGGCGGCCGTGACGGCGAACAGCCCGCCCGCGGCCCAGCTGCCCAGGCCGGCGGCGGGGGCCAGACCGGCCCAGGCCATGCCCAGCACGAACGCGCAGCACACGCTCGCGGGCAGCAGCCAGCGGCTGCGGCGGACCTGCGGTGCCGGCATCGGAAACGGTATCAGGCAGCCACGCCGAGGGCGGTGCCGGGCGCGGACAGTTCACGCTCCGCCGGCGCCGCAGACGGGGCCGTTACCGCGGCCAGTGCGTCGAAGCAGTCGTCGAACGCATCCACCAGGTCGGGGTCGAACTGGCGGCCGCGGCCTTCGCGGATGCGCTCACGCGCCTGGCCCAGGCCCAGCGCGCGGCGGTGCAGCCTGGGTGCCAGCATGGCCGAGAAGGCGTCGGCCAGCGTGGTGATCCGCGCCATCAGCGGAATGGCGGCGCCGGCCAGGCAATCGGGATAGCCGCGGCCATCCCAGCGCTCGTGGTGGCTGCGGGCGATGTCGCGCGCACAGCGGTACAGCGTGAGTTGCAGGTCGTCACGCGCGGTGAGCTGCAGGATGGCATCGGCCCCCAGACGGGTATGGGCGCGCACGGCGTTCCACTCGCCCTCGCTCAGCCGCTCGGGATGGGCCAGGATGCGTTCGGGCACCGCGGCATTGCCGATGTCGTGCAGCGGCGCCGCCTGCGCCAGCATGCGCACCCACGCCGGGCCCTGCGTCTCGGCATGCCGGCCGGCGCAGCACAGTTGCTCGCCCAGCACCGTGACCAGCCCGGCCATCTGGTCGAGATGCGCCTGGCCATCGGGGTGGCACTGGCGCGCCAGCTGCATCAGCAGGGCCAGGCCGGCGTCCTGCCAGGGCAGGCCGGCGGGCGCCGGCGGCCCGGCGCTGGCCGGGCCGCTGTGCAACCGGTCACGCGCCTGCTTCAGCGCCACATGGGTGCGCACCCGGGCCAGCAGGCTGGGGGCGCGGATCGGCTTGGTGATGAAGTCGCCGGCGCCCAGGCGCAGGGCATGGGCCTCGCTGTCGGCATCGTCGAGCGCGGTCAGGAACAGCACCGGGATGGCCGCCGTCTCGGGCTGCGCGCGCAGGCGCTGCAGCACCTCGAAGCCGTCCATGTCGGGCATCATCACGTCCAACAGGATCAGGTCGGGGCGCGGATTCAGCCGCGCCAGCTCGATCGCGCGGCGGCCGCCGTTGGCAGCGCGCACCGTGAACTCGGGATGCAGCAGCTCACCGATCACCGTGAGGTTCTCGGGGTTGTCGTCCACGATCAGCACCAGCGCTTGCGCTCCGTGCGTCGGCCACATCGCGTTGCTCCTCCCCAAGGCACGGCAGCGGTTGCGCGCCATCGGGGCATGTGCGGCCGTGCCATCGGCCGTCTTGACCATTTGATGGCCGCAGTTTTATCACATCATCCTGTCGCACAAGGGCTCGAAAGCCCGCCGACGGGCCCGCCAGCGCCCGCCGGCCACGGCTGGGCACAATGCCGGGCGTGAGCCCTGCCCTGCCCCCCGTCACCACCGCCCGGCGCGGCCCGCAACGCATCGTGTGCCTCACCGAGGAGCCGACCGAGGTGCTGTACGCCCTGGGCGAGCAGCAGCGCATCGTCGGCATCTCGGGCTTCACGGTGCGGCCGCCGGCGGCGCGGCGTGACAAGCCCAAGGTCAGCGCCTTCACCAGCGCCCGGCTCGACCGCATCCTGGCCCTGAAGCCCGACCTGGCGATCGGCTTTTCCGACATCCAGGCCGACATCGCGGCAGACCTGATCCGTGCCGGCGTGGAGGTGTGGATCAGCAACCACCGCAGCGTGGCCGGCATCCTCGACTACGTGCGCCGCCTGGGCGCCCTGGTGGACGCCGCCGAGGCTGGCGCGCGCCATGCCGACGCGCTGGCAGCGCACGTGGCGCAGGTGCAGCGCGCGGCCGCCGGCCTGGCGCGGCGGCCGCGTGTTTATTTCGAGGAATGGGACAGCCCGCAGATCAGCGCCATCGGCTGGGTCAGCGAACTGGTGGCGGTGGCCGGCGGCGACGATGTCTTTCCGCACCGCGCCGCAGCGGCGCTGGCGCGCGAGCGCATCGTGGCCGATCCCGGTGAGGTGATCGCGGCGGCGCCCGACATCATCATCGGCTCGTGGTGCGGCAAGAAGTTCCGGCCCGAGCAGGTGGCCGCACGGCCCGGCTGGCAGGCCGTGCCGGCGGTGCGCGACGGCGAACTGCACGAGATCAAGTCGCCGCTGATCCTGCAGCCCGGGCCTGCCGCGCTGACCGATGGCCTGGACCGCCTGCAGGCCATCGTGACCGGCTGGGCGCGCCGGCAGGACCTGGTGGCGACGCGCTGACGCCGCCGGGCACCGGCTCCTTTCGCCGCACTTGCGGTGCATCAAGGCACGCGCGATGCGCCCGGCGCCCGGCCCGCACCGGGCTCAAGCTGCGCCGGAATGCGCCGACAACCTGTCCAAGACATCGCGGTCCGCCGGCAGTCATGGGCAGGTCCGTCCACTTTGAGGCTCATCCATGACTTCCCTCCGCAATCTGCGTGTTGCGCACAAGGTGCTGTTGCTGGCGCTGGTGTTCGGTCTGCTCACCCTGCCACTGGCGGGGCTGGTGGTGCGCAAGAGCTGGCACGACTACGACTCCGCGCGCACCGAGCAGGCCGGCGTGCCGGCCGTCGGCGCGCTGCTGACACTGATGCGCCACACCCAGACCCACCGCGGCCTCACCGCGGCCTGGCTGGGCGGCAACGACACGCTGGGCCCGCGCCGCGAGGCCCAGGCCATCGAGTTGGACAAGGCCATGGCCCGCGCGCTGGCCGAGACCGAGCGCTACGCGACCGGTGCGGCCGGTGAGCGCCGGCGCGAGCTCGAGCGCGCCTGGCAGGGCCTGAGGCGTGACGTGTCCACACGCGACCTGCCCGGGCCCGAGTCATTCAAGCGCCACACCGACATGGTGTCGCTGGAACAGCGCATGCTGGCCGACGTGGCCGATGGTTCGACGATGATCCTCGACCCGAAGCCGGGCACCTACTACCTGATCGCCGCGCTGGTGGACACGCTGCCGCGCATCACCGAGCTGATGGGCCAGAGCCGGGCCAGCGGCGCCGTGCTGCTCAAGCGCCAGGCCATCACGCCGGCCGAGCGCTCGCGGCTGCAGGCCATGATCGACCGCATCACCCAGCTGGATGTGGAGTACCAGCGCTACGTGGACAACGTGAGCCAGTACGACGCGGACACGGCTGCCGAACTGACCACGCCGATGAAGGCGGCGCGCGCCGGCCTGGACAGCGCGCTGGCCATGGTGCGCACCCAGCTGATCGAACCCGAGACGCCGACCCAGCCGTCGGTGGCCTACTTCGATGCGATGACCGGCTTCATCGACGCGCAGTACGCGTTCACCGACCGTGCGTTTGCCAGTGTCGACCGCCAGCTTGGCGACCGCGTGCGCGAGGCCCGCGATGAACTGGTGCTGGCCAGCGCCCTGGTGCTGCTGATGGCGGGCGTGGCCGTGGCTGCGGTGCTGGGCATCACGCGCAGCATCCAGCGCGGCACGGCCACCGCCCAGGCGGCGGTGCAGGCGCTGGCGCGCGGCGAGCTCGACCACCGGGTGCAGACCGACGCGCGCGACGAGCTGGGCGAGCTGGCCCGCGGCATCGGCCATGCCATGCACCAGCTGGCGGGCATGGTCAGCGAGGTGAAGGCCAGCGGCGCGTCGCTGGGCACGGCCTCGGCCCAGATCGCCGGTGGCAATGCCGACCTGAGCTCACGCACCGAACATGCCGCGGCCAATCTGCAGCAGGCGGCCTCGTCGCTCGAGCAGCTCACCGGCACCGTGCGCCACAACGCCGAGAACGCCAGCCAGGCCACCGCGCTGGCCACCCAGGCCAGCACCACCGCCGGACAGGGCGGCGAGCTGATGCTGCGCGTGGCCAGCACCATGGGCGCCATCAGCGACAGCTCGCGCAAGATCAGCGACATCATCGGCACCATCGACGGCATCGCCTTCCAGACCAACATCCTGGCGCTG
>CAYPDO010000315.1:0-5874 GCA_964409495.1 uncultured Bordetella sp. | reverse complement strand
GTCGACACACCCGGCGCCTACCCCGGCATCGGCGCCGAAGAACGCGGCCAGAGCGAGGCCATCGGCCGCAACATCTTCGAGATGGCACAGCTCGAGGTGCCCATCGTCACCACCATCATCGGCGAGGGCGGCTCCGGCGGCGCGCTGGCCATCAGCGTGGCCGACCAGCTGCTGATGCTGCAGTTCGCGGTGTATTCGGTGATCTCGCCCGAAGGCTGCGCCAGCATCCTTTGGAAGACCTCCGAGCGGGCCAGTGACGCCGCCGAGGCGCTGGGCATCACCGCGCACCGTCTCAAGGCCCTGGGCCTGATCGACAAGGTGATCAGCGAGCCGGTGGGCGGCGCGCACCGCGATGTGCGCCAGATGGCCTCGCAGCTCAAGCGCGGCCTGGCCGAGGCCCTGCGCCAGGTGTCAGACCTCAAGACCAAGGACCTGCTGCAGCGCCGCTATGAACGCCTGCAGGCCTACGGCCGCTACAGCGACACCAAGGAGCGCTGACCGCGCCGCGCATGGCCACGCGGCCTGCGTCCACGGGCCGGTGCAGCGCCAGCGCCGCGCCGCCGCGGGTGGCCGTCGCCTACAGCGGCGGCCGTGATTCGCTGGCCCTGCTGCATGCCACCTGCCGCGCCGCATCGGTGCTGGGTGTGCAGGTGCTGGCCATCCACATCCACCACGGCCTGCTGCCCGAGGCCGATGGCTGGCTGCGCCAGGCGCAGCAGCGCTGCCGGCGGTGGCGGGCGCAAGGCTGGCCCGTCAGCCTGCGCTGGGCGCGCTTGACGGGTGGGCCCGCGCCAGGCCAGAGCATCGAAGCCTGGGCACGTGCCGGCCGCCATGCCGCGTTGCAGCGCCTGGCGCTGGAGGCCGGCGCCACGCTGCTGCTGCTGGCCCACCACCGCCGCGACCAGGCCGAAACGGTGCTGCTGCAGGCCTTGCGCGGCGGCGGCCCAGCCGGCCTGGCGGCCATGCCGCCGGCAGCGCCGCGAGATGGCCTGGTGTGGGCCCGGCCCTGGCTGGCGCAGCCGCGCGAGGCCATTGAGGCTTACGTGCGCCACCATCGGCTGCGGCCCGTGCAGGATCCCTCCAACGACGACCTGCGGCTGGCGCGCAACCGCCTGCGGGTGCTGGCCTGGCCTGCGCTGGCTGCGGCCTTTCCCTCGGCCGAGGCGGCGCTGGCCGTGTCGGCGCGGCGCGCCCACGAGGCCGATGCGGCGCTGGCCGAACTGGCCGAGGCCGACCTGTGCGGCTGTGTCGGCCCCGATGGAGGCCAGGGCGCTGGTGCGCTGCAGGTGGCGGCCTGGCGCAGGCTGTCGCCGGCGCGCCAGGCCAACGCGCTGCGCGCCTGGCTGCGCCAGCAGGCCGGCCGCAGCCTGCCTGACAGCCTGCTGCGGCGTCTGCTCGACGAACTGCCGCCTGGCACGGCGCCAGCCGCGGCGGCCGGGCGCTGGCCGGCCGCTGGCGGTGCCGAGTTGCGCCTGTACCGGGGCCGGCTGCGCTGGCATGCCGTGCAGGCGGCGGATGCGGCGCCGCCAAGGCCGGCCGCCATGGCCATCGACCTGTCGCAGCCGGGCTGGTGGCCGGTGCCCGCCTGGGGCGGTGTGTTCGAGGTGGTCCCCGCCGCGGCAGTGGGCGCTGAACCCGGCCTGCCGGCCGACACCCTGCGCCAGGCCTGCTTGCGTGCGCGCCATGGCGGCGAGCAGTTCCAGCGCACACCGGCGGGCATGGCGCGCAGCCTGAAGAAGCAGTACCAGGCCGCAGGGCTGCCAGCCGCCGATCGGCACGGGCCGCTGGTGTGGTGCGGCGAGCGCCTGGTCTGGGCGCCTGGCCTGGGGCCGGATGCGCGCGCCTGGGCGCCGCCAGGCGCGCGGCGTTACCGATTGACATGGCTGCCCGATCCACCCTGACGCCTCTGCTGCAGCGCAGCAGATAGAATCCCGGGTTGCGCACCGGGGCCGTGCAGCCCCGATCCGCTGCCTGCGAGGCCAGCCGGCCCGCAAGTCATGCCGCCGGTGCTGCGTGCCCGTGCGGAACGAACCGGGCGCCGATGGCGCCCCACCTGCTCTCAGGCTTTGCAGCAACCATGGCATTGATCGTTCACAAGTACGGCGGCACGTCGATGGGCTCCACCGAGCGCATCCGCAACGTCGCCAAGCGCGTGGCCAAATGGGCCCGTGCCGGCCACCAGATGGTGGTCGTTCCGTCCGCGATGAGCGGTGAGACCAACCGGCTGCTCGGCCTGGCCAAGGAGTTGCAGCCTGGGGCGCTGGATGCTGCTGCCATGCGCGAGCTCGATGCCATCGCCGCCACCGGCGAGCAGGTGTCGGTGGGCCTGCTGGCCCTGGCGCTGCAGGCCGAGGGCCAGCCCGCCGTGAGCTACGGCGGCTGGCAGGTGCCGATCAAGACCAATTCGGTCTACACCAAGGCGCGCATCGAGTCGATCGACGACGCCCGGGTGCGTGCTGACCTGGCTGCCGGCAAGGTGGTGATCATCACCGGCTTCCAGGGCGTGGACCCCGAGGGCAACGTCACCACATTGGGCCGCGGCGGCAGCGACACTTCGGCCGTGGCCGTGGCCGCGGCGCTGAAGGCCGACGAGTGCCTGATCTACACCGACGTGGACGGTGTCTACACCACCGATCCGCGCGTCGTGCCCGAGGCCCAGCGCCTGCTGACCATCAGCTTCGAGGAGATGCTTGAACTGGCCAGCCAGGGCAGCAAGGTGCTGCAGATCCGCTCGGTCGAGTTCGCTGGCAAGTACCGCGTGCCGCTGCGCGTGCTGTCGAGCTTCACGCCCTGGGACATCGCCATCGAGGAAGAGGCGAAGTCGGGCACCCTGATCACTTTCGAGGAAGACGAGAAGATGGAACAAGCCGTCGTGTCGGGCATCGCGTTCAACCGCGACGAGGCCAAGATCACCGTGGTGGGCGTGCCCGACAAGCCGGGCATCGCCTACCAGATCCTCGGCGCCGTGGCCGAGGCCAACATCGATGTGGACGTGATCGTGCAGAACGTGTCGCACGACGGCCGCACCGATTTCAGCTTCACCGTGCATCGCAACGACTATGCGCGCACGATGGACCTGCTGAAGAACACCGTGCAGCCGGCCACCGGCGCGCTGAACCTGATCGGCGACCCGAAGATCTGCAAGGTGTCGATCGTGGGCATCGGCATGAAGAGCCACGTGGGCGTGGCCAGCACGATGTTCAAGGCGTTGTCGGACGACGGCATCAACATCCAGATGATCACCACCAGCGAGATCAAGACCTCGGTGGTGATCGCCGAGAAGTACATGGAGCTCGCGGTGCGTGCGCTGCATCGCGCCTTCGGCCTGGATGCGGCCGACGCGCCGGCGGCCTGAATTGCCCCGCTGATTGCGGCATCGGCACGGCTGCGCAGGCCTGGAAGGGCCTTGCGGCTGTGCTACAGTGGTGGTCTTCGCCGGAGACGTGACCGAGTGGCCGAAGGTGCTCCCCTGCTAAGGGAGTATGCGCGCTAAAACGTGCATCGAGGGTTCGAATCCCTCCGTCTCCGCCAGAACACCCAAACGCCCCTCAACGAGGGGCGTTTGTCATTGGGCAGCCGTGGGTTTGCGCTGTCAGTTCAGCGCTCGTGCTGCTCGTCTCCGGCCGTTGGTTCGGAGTCGGGGCGCCAGTGGCCCATGCGGTCGGTCTTGGTCTTCAGGTAGGCGCGGTTGTGGCGGTTGGATGGCGTGCGCAGTGGCACGCGCTCAGCCACCTCGATGCCCAGGGTCTGCAGCGCCGACACCTTGGCCGGGTTGTTGGTGAGCAGCTTCACGCAGCGCACGCCCAGCTTGCCCAGCAGCGTGGCGGCCACGGCGTAGTCGCGCGCATCGTCGGGCAGGCCGAGCAGGCGGTTGGCTTCCACCGTGTCGGCGCCGGCCTGCTGCAGCGCATAGGCGCGGATCTTGTTCACCAGGCCGATGCCGCGGCCTTCCTGGCGCAGGTAGAGCAGCACACCGCGGCCCTCGGCCGCGATGGCGCGCAGGCCGCCTTGCAGCTGCGGGCCGCAATCGCATTTCAGGCTGAACAGCGTGTCACCGGTCAGGCACTCGCTGTGCACGCGTGTGAGCACCGGCTGCCCGTCGGCAATGCTGCCCATCGACAGGGCCGCGTGTTCATGGCCGGTGCTGGCGTCGATCAGGCCATGCAGTTCGAACTCGCCCCAGGCCGTGGGCAGGCGGCAGCTCACCAGTTCACCGGCCGGCACCGGGCCCTGGGTGCGCAGCGGTTCAAACAGATTGCCAGGCAAGGGCTGCGTGGTGGCGGTGGCGAGCTTGGCAGTCATCGAGGGCGTATCGGCACCATGCCGCTCAGGCGCTGGCCGCGATGGTGGTGTG
Organism: uncultured Bordetella sp.; assembly: GCA_964409495.1. GTDB lineage: Bacteria > Pseudomonadota > Gammaproteobacteria > Burkholderiales > Burkholderiaceae_C > Pseudaquabacterium. The sequence goes on along the minus strand of CAYPDO010000315.1, from coordinate 1,520 downwards.
ATCAGGAACAGGGCCGCATTGTCGGCGATCACCCGGATCGGCGCCGTTCACCTGCGCGACGGCCCTGCATGCAGGCGCGTTGAACGCCGCGGCCGGGATGTGGGTGGGCATCAGCGGCCCGCCGGCAACGCGCGGGCACAGGCGGCGGCCAGCATCAGCCCTGCGGCGATGCCCACGGCGTCGGCCAGCAGATCCACCGCCTCGCCGCTGCGGCCGGGCACGAAACGCTGCACCACCTCGATCAGCACCCCATAGGCCAGCAGACCGGCCGCCACGGACCGCCAGGTGCCCAGCCGTGCGCGGCTGGCGCAGAACGCCAGCGCGGCAAAGGCGGCGGCGTGGTTCAGCTTGTCCCAGCCCAGGCTGGCGCCACGCGGCGGGATCGGCGTGATGGCCAGCCATGACACCAGCAACAGCAGCACGCACAGCAGCGTGCGCCAGGCGGCCGTGGCGGCCCAGATCTTGTGCAGCAGGGTGTCGGCAGGCATGTCGCGCGCTCAGGCCGCGGTGACGGGGCTGTGGCGAAAGGATTGCGGCACAAAGACGAAGGGCCCTGCGCTTGCAGGGCCCTTCCGGGAAGAAGTGGTGCCGGTGAAGAGAGTCGAACTCCCGACCTTCGCATTACGAATGCGCTGCTCTACCAACTGAGCTACACCGGCACGACAGCCCGCGAGTATAGCCTGAGTTGTGGTGCTTCCTGCGGCTTTGCGTGTGACAGTGCATGCCAGGGCCCGCCCCTGGCGGGCTGCCCCATGGGCCGCCGGCCGCGGCGGGGCCCTGTGGCACACTCGCGCGCTTTCGCGCTGACGTCGGCCCCGCAGCCGGGGCCCGCCCCCATCTTGGACAAGATTCTTCTGCAGATCGCGGCCGAACTGAAGGTCGCCCCGCGGCAGGTGAAGGCCGCGGTCGAGTTGCTCGACGGCGGGGCCACCGTGCCCTTCCTCGCCCGCTACCGCAAGGAGGCCACCGAGGGCCTCGACGACATCCAGCTGCGCGAGCTGGAGGCGCGGCTTTCCTACCTGCGCGAACTGGAAGACCGCCGCGCCGCGGTGCTCAAGAGCATTGCCGAGCAGGGCAAGCTGACGCCTGAGCTGCAGGCCGCCATCGACGCCGCGCCCACCAAGCAGGAGCTGGAAGACCTGTACCTGCCTTACAAGCAGAAGCGCCGCACCAAGGGCATGATCGCCCGCGAGGCCGGCATCGAGCCGCTGGCCGACAAGCTGTTCGCCGACCCCACGCTCGACCCGCACGCCGAGGCCGCGGCGTTCATCGCCGCCGACGCCGGCTTCGCCGATGCCTTTGCGGTGCTGGACGGTGTGCGCGACATCCTCTCCGAGCGCTGGGCCGAAGATGCCGCGCTGGTGGGCAAGCTGCGCGAGTGGCTGTGGGAGGAAGGCCTGTTCCAGAGCAAGCTGGCCGATGGCAAGGACCCCAACCACGCCGACCACTCGAAGTTTCGCGACTACTTCGCGTACGACGAGCCGATCAAGACCGTGCCCAGCCATCGCGCGCTGGCGGTG
>CAYPDO010000314.1:0-5875 GCA_964409495.1 uncultured Bordetella sp. | reverse complement strand
GGTCTCGGTGTTTCCATGGGGTGCGGCCCCGTGCCGCGGCCAGCGGCGCAGAATCAGGCGCCCGATCCCCAACCCAGGAGACACACCATGGCATTCGATGGCTCGGCAATCCGTGCGCTGCTCGACGGCGCGGTCACGAAAGGGGCGGTGCATGGCGTGGCCGCGCTGGTGGTGGGCCGCGACGGGCCGCTGTTTCACCACGCGGCCGGCGAGGCCGACGCGCACACGCTGTTCCGCAATGCGTCCATGACCAAGGCGGTGGCCACCACCGGCGCGTTGCAGCTCGTGGAGCAGGGGCGGCTCAGCCTGGACGCCACGGTCGAATCGATCCTGCCCGAGTTCGGCCGCCTGCAGGTGCTGGACGGTTTCGACGGCGACCGGCCGCGGCTGCGCCCGCCGGCCAGCGCCGCCACCGTGCGCCAGCTGATGACGCACACCGCCGGCCTGGGCTACTTCTTCACCAATGACAAGCTGATGCGCTACCTCACGCTCACCGGCGAGCCCAGCCCGCTGTCGGGCGAGAAGCGCAGCCTGTCGGTGCCGCTGGTCAATGACCCCGGCACGCTGTGGGAGTACGGCGTCAACACCGACTGGCTGGGCCTGATCGTCGAGAAGATCAGCGGGCAGAGCCTGGGCGCCTACCTGCAGCAGCAGGTCTACACCCCGCTGGGCATGCAGGATTCCGGCTTTGCGCCCACGCCCGCGCAGCGCGAGCACCTGCTGCGCGTGATGCAGCGCCAGGCCGATGGCCGGCTGGCCCCCTCGGTGCACGAGCTGCCGGCAGCCCCCGAGTGGGACGCCGCCGGCCACGGCTCCTACGGCACGATCCAGGATTACGGCCGCTTCGTGCAGGCCTGGCTGAACGATGGCGCCGGCCTGCTGTCGCCGGCCACCGCGCAGATGGCGCTGGGCAACCAGCTGGGCCGGGTGCCGATGCCGACGCTGATCAAGTCGGCCGCGCCCGAGCTCAGCAACGACGTGCCCTCGCTGCCGGTGCCACAGGGCTGGGGCCTGGGCTTCCACCTCACGCTCACCGATCTGCCGGGCATGCGCAGCAGCGGCACGGCTGACTGGGCCGGCGTGTTCAACAGCTACTACTGGATCGACCGCACGCGCGGCGTGGGGGGCGTGCTGATGACCCAGGTGCTGCCCTTCTTCGACATGCCGGTGATCGAGACCTTGATGGGCTTCGAGATGGCCGTGTACCAGCAGGTGGGCTCGGTGCTGCCGGCGGCCTGAGGCGCCTCTGGCCCGCTAGCGCTGGCCGCCGGCCGCGGGCTGGGCGGCCAGCTGCTTCAGCCAGGCGCTCCAGTCCTGCGGGCCCTGGTCGAAGCGCTTCTGCATCTGCCCCAGCACCTGGCCCCAGACCTTGTCGAAGTAGGCATAGGCCTGGTCCCATTCACCGCCGTCGCCCCAGCCCACATGGTGCAGGCTGACGCGCGTGCGGCGCTCGTCCACCGGCGCGAAGCGCACGATCACCACGCTGCGCTGCTGGCGTGCCTGCGGCAGCGAGGGCGGGGCGCTCCAGTCGAAGCTGATCATGCGCCGTGGCTGCACGGCCAGGAAGCGCATGTCGTCGGCACCCTTCAGGCCGGGTTCGGCCAGCGGGTTGAAATAGATCTGGAACGGCCCGCCCGGCCGCGCCTGCACCAATGCGTCGGGCGCGAAGAAGCTGACGATGCCTTCGCGCGTGGTCCAGGCGTCCCAGGCCTGCTCGAGCGTGGCGTTGACCACCACCTCCTTGTCGAGCGCACGCTCGGCGGCCGTGGCGCCCAGGCTGGCCAGGCCCAACAGGATGGCCGGGGCCCAGTGTCGAACCTGCATGGTCTGCTCCTTGTGCTGGCCTGGGGTGGCGCGGCCGGGGGCCGGCCTGCGCATGCTTCAGGCCGCAGTATGCAGATCGGCCAGCGGCACGCCAATGTCGGTGAGCAGGTCGGCCGGCGCGGTGTCGCGCGGGTTGTTCAGGTATTCCTCAAACACCGGCTGGTCGGCCGCCTGCTCGCCGCTGTGCACCAGCCAGTGCCCGAACAGCCAGCGGTAGGCCGCATGCATGCTGGCGTAGGGGCCGCGGTAGCGCAGCACGGCGCAGCGGCCGCCGCCCACCGCATAGGCCTGCAGCGGCGGCGGCGGCAGCCAGCCCTCCGGCACCGACAGCCCGGCCAGCGCGCTGAGCTGGGCCGCGGGCACGCTGGCCGGATCGTCGTGGTAGACGGCGATCCAGCGGCTGTCCGGCCGCACCTGGCCCAGGCCGTGCAGCTGCGCGAGCGCGCACTCGAAGGCCTTGCCGATGCCCATGTAGCTGCCGCGGTGCGGCAGGCCTGCCAGCTGCACCCGCGCCACCTGCCGGATCTGCACCTCGAAGCCGGCTGGCGCGCCAGCCGCCGCATTCGGCTGGGCAAAGGCCATGTGCGGCCCCTGGCGGCGGAAGTCCAGCGGCGCCAGGCCATGGGCGGCCTTGAAGGCACGGCTGAAGGACTGCGCGTTGGGGTAGCCATGGCGCAGCGCGATCTCGCGCACGCTGCGCGCACCGTTGGCCAGCTCGCCCGCGGCGCGGTGCAGGCGCAGCCGGCGCTGCGTGGCCGCCAGGGTTTCGCCGAACAGCGCGTGGTAGGTGCGGTGCCAGTGGAAGGGCGACAGGTGCGCCAGCTCGGCCAGGCGCGCCAGGTCCAGCGGCTCGTCCAGGTGCGAGTGCAGGTGCGCCAGCACCCGGGCCATGCGCTCGTGGTAGTTCACCCAGCCGTGGCGGCGTTTCATGGTGCGTGGGTCAGTCCGATCAACAGGGCAATGCTGCCATCGCTGGCGTAGCGCTCGGCGTCGGCCACGTAGGCCTTGGGCAGATCGTCGCGGCGCCACACCTCGGCCCAGGTCTCGACCACCCGCTCGGGCTGGCCCGGCGGGCTGTCGAACACTGCGCGCCAGCACACCGGCAGCACGGCATGGCTGAAGCCCGGCGGCAGCGGCGCATCGGCTGCCACGGCCACGCCGATGATCAGCGAGTACAGCCCGTCGTTGCTGCGGCCGGCATGCTCGAAGTGGGTGTACACGGCGTACAGATCGGCGTCCAGCCGGCCCGTGATCGGCGCCAGCGCGTCGGCCTGCATCACGCGTGCCCAGTGGGGCGGGATGGTGTGCGCGGCCTGCGCATTGCTGGTGCGCAGCTCGAGTCCGATGATGCGGATGGCCTGGTCCTGGTGTTCAAGGTGCATGGGCGCTCCCGAAGGGCTGGGGTGGCAGACAAGGGTGGCAGAAGGCCCCAGTCTGGCCCGGCGCAGCTGACATTGCTTGCGCACTTGGCGTGCGCCCGGTGGGCGCGGCGCTGGTCGCCCGCGCCTGTCAGCCGGCGGGCAGGCCGCGCACACCCGTCAGCCGGCGCGCAGGCCGCGCACACCCGTCAGCCGGCGCGCAGGCCGCGCCGGTAGACCAGCATGCGGCCCTTGTAGTGCGCCAGGGTGGCCGCCCCCACCGGCAGCGCGTGGGCCAGGCGGAACTCCTGCCGCTGGTAGCCGTGGGCGGCCATGTGGCGGTTGAAGGCCGGGCGGTTGCCGCGGTCGGGGTCGGCGATCCACACCTCGGCCACCGGTGCCGCGTGGCGCTCGATGAATCCGGCGAGCACGCCGCCCTCGTCGCGCTCGTAGAGCACGTCGCTGCCGATGATCAGGTCGAAGCGGCCCTGCAGGTCGTCGGGGCCGGCCGGCGCCGGCGGCACCGTCAACGCCCAGGGGCCGTGGCGGTACTTCATCGGCGGCAGCTGGTTCAGGCGCAGGTTCTCCAGCAGGAAGGCGCCAGCCATCGGGTGCACGTCGCTGGCCGTCACGTCGGCGCCGCGGCGGTGGGCCACCAGGCTGGCCAGCCCCAGGCCGCAGCCGATCTCGAGGATGCGCTCGGCGCGCAGCACCGGGCGCCGTGCCATGCGCGCGGCCAGGTGCGCGCCCGAGGGCCACAGCAGGCCGAACAGGGGCCACTGCGCGCTCGAGATGCCGGGGTGGCGGGCGGCATCGGCCGCACTGGGCTGCTGTTGCAGGTCGAGCAGCGAGCGGATCTGCAGGTCGGCTTCGCCCGCAATGGCGATCGATTCCTGCTTGGTGCGGTAGCCGGGCATCGTGGTGGCACGAAGCCCGGTCGGGCGGCTTCAGGCAGGCGGTGGAGGTGGCCGATTGTGCGCCGCCCCACGCACCGGCTTTACCTTGGCGTCTCCGTCGTGCAGGATGCACGCCGTGCCTGCCTGCGGTTACAGTGCCCGGTTCGCCGCGGGACTGTGGTGCCGCGCGGCGTCAGGCGTGGGGTGTTGTCGATGAAGCTGCTGGTCAAGTTCAACCTGATCTTCGTGAGTGTGGTGGCCGTGGGCATGGCCGTCAGTGGCTGGATTGCCCGCGATCTGCTGCAGAGCACCGCGCGCGACGAAGTGCTGAACAACGCGCGGCTGCTGATGGAAAACGCGCTGGCGGTGCGCACCTACACCTCCAGCCAGATCGCCGGGCTGCTGGAAGAGCAGCTCAAGAGCCGCTTCCTGCCGCAGGCCGTGCCCAGCTATTCGGCCACCGAGGTGCAGCGCGCGCTGCACACCAAGTACCCCGATTTCGCCTACAAGGAAGCCACGCTCAACCCGACCAACCCGCGTGACCGCGCCAACGGCTGGGAGGTCGACATCGTCCAGCAGTTCCGCAACACCGCCGACCTGAAGGAGTTTGTCGGCACGCGCGAGACACCCTCGGGCCCGTCGCTGTACGTGGCGCGGCCGCTGCGCATCACCAATGCCGCCTGCCTGCAGTGCCACAGCAGCGTGGAGGCCGCACCCAAGACCCTGGTCGAGCGCTACGGCCCGGCCAACGGCTTCGGCTGGCAGCTCAACGAGGTGGTGGGCGCGCAGATCGTCTCGGTGCCCATGTCCGTGCCGCTGGCGCGCGCCGACCGCGCCTTCGGCGTATTCATCACCGCGCAGCTGGCGATCTTCACGGCCGTGGGCATGGTGCTGAACCTGATGATCTGGTGGGTGGTGGTGCGGCCGGTCACGCGGCTGTCGCTGCTGGCCGACCGGGTGAGCCAGGGTGAACTGGAAGCGCCCGAGTTCGACCGCAGCAGCCGCGACGAGATCGGCGTGCTGGCCACCAGCTTCGCGCGCATGCGCGCCAGCGTGGTGCAGGCGATGAAGATGCTTGAGTCATGACTCCCCCCCGATGCGCCTTCGGCGCCTCCCCCCCAGGGGGGCACCGCCAGCGGTCCGGCAAAGCCGGTCCCGCGGCGGTCGCTGGGTTTCGCAAGAGCTTTGCACTTGGCTGCGCGCTTGCCGGCCGGGTGTTGGTCACGCCATGAGCCTGCCGGAGCGCCTGGGCAAGTACCGCATCGTCGAGGTGCTGGGCTCGGGCGCCATGGGCGTGGTCTACCGCGCCGTGGATCCCGACATCCAGCGCGAGGTGGCGGTCAAGACCCTGCTGCGCACGGCCGATGGCGCCACGGCCTCGGGCGTGTCGCTGGCCGAGCGTTTCCGCAACGAGGCGCAGGCCGGCGGGCGGCTGCAGCATCCGGGCATCGTGGCGGTGTACGACTTCGGGCGCGACGAGGGCACGGCCTTCATCGCGATGGAATACGTGGCCGGCCACACGCTGTCGCGCTACCTGCGCCAGGCGGCGCTGGGCGAGCTGACGATCGCCGACGACGATGTGCTGTCCATCGTGGGCCAGCTGCTCGAGGCCTTGCACCATGCGCACGAGCAGGGGGTGTGGCACCGCGACATCAAGCCCAGCAACCTGATCATGACCCGCCAGGGCAAGATCAAGGTCACCGATTTCGGCATCGCGCGCATCCAGTCGGCCGAACTCACACAGGTGGCCAGCCTGGTGGGCACGCCGATGTACATGGCGCCCGAGCAGTTCCGCGG
>CAYPDO010000313.1:0-5883 GCA_964409495.1 uncultured Bordetella sp. | reverse complement strand
AGGGCGGTGTCCACCTGGAGCAGGCGCGGCTGCTCAAGGCGATCGCGCTCGACAAGACCGGCACCATCACCGAAGGCAAGCCACGCCTGGTCGAGTGGCAGATGCTGACCACCAGCGTACCCAAGGCACGGGCGGAGCACATCGCGGCCGCCCTGGCCGCGCACTCGGACCACCCGGTGTCGCGCGCCATCGCCGCCGGGCTGACGCCCAACAGCATCGAGGCCCGCAGCTTCGCCGCGCTGTCCGGGCGCGGCATCGAAGCCGACATCGACGGCGAACGCTACGTGCTGGGCAACCACCGCCTGATCGAGGAGCGCGGACAGTGCTCCGCCGAGATCGAGGCCGTGCTGCACCGCCACGAGCAAGCCGGCCGCTCGGTGAGCCTGCTGGCCACCGCGTCGGGCGTCGTGGCGCTCTTCGCAGTGGCCGACACCATCAAGCCGTCGTCGGCAGCCGCCATCGACGAGCTGAAGGCGATGGGCATCACGCCTGTCATGCTGACCGGGGACAACCAGACCACCGCCGAGGCGATCGGCCGCGAGGCCGGTTTGACGGACATCCGAGGCAACCTGCTGCCCGAGGACAAGCTTGCGGCAATCCAGGCGATGCAGAAGCAGTACGGCGCAACGGCGATGACCGGCGACGGCATCAACGACGCGCCGGCACTGGCCCAGGCCGACATCGGCGTGGCCATGGGCGCTGCCGGTACCGACATCGCGATGGAAGCTGCCGACGTCGTCGTGATGAACGACGACCTGCGGCGCATCGCCGAGACCGTGCGCCTGTCGCGGCGCACGCACGCGGTGCTGTGGCAGAACATCGCGCTGGCCCTGGGCATCAAGGCGGCCTTCCTGGTGCTGGCACTGTTCGACAACGCCAGCATGTGGATGGCCGTCTTTGCGGACATGGGCGCCAGCCTGCTGGTGGTTTTCAACGGGCTGCGGCTGCTGCGGCCCGAGCGCAGGGAGTTGTGACGTGATGACGACCCAACTGTTGACAGCGACGCGGTTGCTGGACTTCGAGCACCCGGCACTGCGGGCGCTGATCAATGAACGCCAATGGCTCGCGCTGAGCGAGCACGACCGCATCGGCGCCGCCTATGCCTTCGTTCGTGACGAGATCGCCTTTGGCTACAACACGAGCGACGACCTCCCGGCCTCTGTGGTGCTCGCCGACGGCTACGGCCAGTGCAATACCAAGAGCACACTGCTGATGGCGCTGCTGCGTGCGCTTGGCATCCCGTGCCGGCTGCACGGATTCACGATCGACAAGGTGCTTCAGAAGGGCGCCGTAACCGGCTGGGCCTACCTGCTGGCGCCGCGAAACATCCTGCACTCCTGGGTGGAAGTGCAGCACGAGGGGCGGTGGATCAATCTGGAAGGCTTCATCCTGGATGGTCAATACCTCCGAGCGCTGCAGCAGCGGTTCGCCGACCATCGGGGCCCGTTCCTGGGTTACGGCGTCGGAACCCCGGACCTGAACGATCCGGCGGTGGACTGGCGCTGTGCCGACACCTACATCCAACGCGACGGCATCAACCAGGACTTCGGCGTCTTCGATGATCCCGATGCCTTCTACGCCAGGTGCGGCGCGAACCTGTCGGGGCCCAAGCGCTGGGTGTTCGAGCGCATCGTGCGGCACATGATGAACCGGAACGTGGATCGCATCAGGCGCAGCGGGTCGCCAAGAGAAGCAGCCCAGCGCTCGTCGCTGCCGGAGATGACATCGAAGTAATGTCGCTGCAAGTGTTGCGTCGCTGGCGGCTCCCTACATTGATCTCTCGCGTTGGCTTGTCGTGGCGCTTTCCCAGTGCCCCAAGCCACCCAGAGAGCAACGTAAGGATCGAGATGAAGACAACTCAGGCCTCAAGAGCACTCACACTGCTTGGTGTGTCGCTGATCGCTGGAGCCGCCGTGGCATCCGAGCCTGCACGCCTGGATCCCACCACTGTGCGCACGCTGGCCGAGGCAAAGAGGTCGCTTGAGCGGATGCCGGTTTCGAGATCGAGCGCAGCCGCGGCCGTCGCGACATCCAAGCCGCGCTCGCTTGCCGAGGTCAAGCGAGATCTGAACGCTCCAGCTGGACCTGCCGCGGCAAGCGGCGACGTACCACTGAGCGGCAGATCACTCGCTGAGGCCAAGCGACTCGACTGAGGCCGATGCCTGAAGGCAGGCCGCCGCCGTCGGCGGCCCGCACCACAGGGTTCGCCCGCGAGACGGTCTGCACCTGGAATGCGTGGCAGGATGCAAGAAGCATCAATGCGCCTCGGAGCCCGCAACAGTCGACTCCCCCCTTTCGGGAAGCCTCAACCCTACCCTGGTGACACCTTGTTGGCTGGTCACGAAGGCTTTGCCGTCATGCATTCGAGCAATCGCGGCCACGATGGCCAACCCCAGGCCGTGGTGCTGAACGGCGTCGGAGCGCGATGGATCGGCGCGGTAGAACCGTTCGAACAAGCGGGACTGATGCTCGCTGGGGATCGTTTGGCCCCGATTGCTCACAACCAGTTCGATGCGGTCGAAAGAGCTTGAGATCTCTACAACGATGTCACTGCCTCGCTCCGCGTAGCGCGTGGCGTTGGCGAGCAGGTTGCTCAAGGCGCGCCTCACCAAGCCCGGATCACACCGAAGCCTGGCATCGCCGGCGATCGAGAAGCCGACTCCCGCCTCTTCCGCAGCAGCGGAGTGGTAGTCGACCACCTCGGCGCTGAGTGACGCCAGACTTTCGATCTGTTCACTGCGGGCCTTCGCACCTCGATCCGCGCGCGACAGGAACAGCATGTCGTTGACGATTCCCGTGAGCCGCTGCAGCTCCTCCAGGTTCGACTCCAGGACGTCACGATGCGCGTCGGCCGCGTGCGGGCGACGCAACACGACTTCCGTGCTTGTGATCAGCGTCGCCAACGGCGTGCACAACTCGTGAGCCACGTTGGCGTTGAAGCCCTCCAGCTGGTCGTAGGCTCCTTGAAGTCGGTCCAAGAGACCGTTGAAGCGATGGACGAGTGGTTGAAGCTCGCGCGGCTGCTGGCTTCCATCCAGGCGCTGGCCCATGGTGCTTGCGCCAAGCAATTCAGTCTGGCGCACCAGGCCACGCACCGGTGACAACCCGGCTCTGACCAGCACGAAGCCACCCGCGGAGATCAGCGCTGATCCAAGCAGGGCCGAAACTCCGAGGGTCCAGGCGAGCTGGGTCAGCGCAATGCGGTCGTCCGTGGTGTCCAGTTCAAGCAGAACCCTTACCGGCACGTTGTTGATTCGCACTGGCGCCTCGTAGGCAATGCTCCGGGTGGGGCGCGAGGATGCCGTCGGGAAGCTGTTTTCGTAGAACACCTCGTTCGCCGGCCCTTGCAGGCGCACCCGTAGGTCGGCATGTCCGAGGAAGAAGTCATCCAGCTTGTGTCTCAGCACCGCGAGGTCATTGGCAGCATCCACCTCGCCGAGCAGGTGGTTCACGATCGCCTGCTTCTGTTGCAGCGACTCGACCTGCCTCTTGTCTTGACTGGACGAGCTCACGACATAGACGATCGTCGAGACGATGAGAAGGCCGACCAGCGACTGCACCGCCAGCCACCACGACAGGCGCAAGCCCAGGGAGCTGGTCATCTCGGCTGCGTTCGGCTCGCTCAAGCGCGAAGCTCCATCAGGTACCCCATGCCGCGCACCGTGTGAAGCAGATTGACTTCGAAGGGCTCGTCGAGCTTGCTGCGCAGACGTCGAATGGCCACCTCCACCACGTTGGTGTTGCTGTCGAAATTCATGTCCCACACCTGCTCCGCGATTTCAGTGCGGGACAGAACCTCGCCAGGGCGGCGCAGGAAGAGTGCCAGTAGATTGAATTCCTTGGCGCTCAAGTCAAGGCGCTTCCCGGCCCGTGTCGCTCGGCGCTTGAGCAGATCCAGCTCCAAGTCGTGCAAGCGCAGGACGGTGGGCTCGGAGGCACCTCCTGTCTTTCCCCGGCGCATCAGGACATGCAGCCGAGCCACCAACTCTGAAAACGCAAATGGCTTGGTGAGGTAGTCGTCAGCACCCGATTGCAGGCCCTTGACTCGGTCCTCGACCGCGCCTCGCGCGGTTAACATCAGCACAGGTGTATCGCGTGAGTGCCGCAGCGCCGCGAGCACACCCAGGCCGTCGATGCCGGGCAGCATGCCGTCGAGGACGATCAGGTCGTAGTGGCCCTGGGTGGCCATGTGCAGCCCATCCACGCCGTTGGAGGCGGTCTCCACCACGAAGCCTTCCTCCGACAGTCCTTGGCGGAGGTAGCTCGCGAGCTTGGCCTCGTCTTCGATCAGCAGAAGTCGCATGCGGTGATTGTCGACTGGCCATGCGATCCCGAGGCGAAGCTGACAAACATGTAATCGACGCGCCAGCCTGGCGTCGCGGCGCGATTTCTACAGTGGCATCCATGCCTTGCGGCATACGACAGGGCAAGTCGCTCGTCGTCACCTGCAGCCAAAGGACTCCTGCCATGTTCTCCCGCACCATGATCCTCGCCGCCGTCGCCACGTTTGCAGCGCTTCCGATGGCGGCATCCGCGACTTCCCTGTATCACTCGGCGCCGGGCGAAGCCGGGTTTACCGTGCATTCCGATCACCTCACCTCGTCCAAGACGCGGGCTCAGGTGCAGGCGGAGGTGCTGGCGGCCCAGAAGGACGGCTCGCTCTCCCGTATCGCTCGAGGCCTGCCGCTGCCTGCGGAAACCCAGGGGATGAACAAGACGCGCGCGCAGGTCATCGCCGAGATGCTGAACGAGCCGGCCGCCGAGCGTCGCGCTCGCGAAGCCCTGCAGATCGGCGGCTGAAGAAACCTCATTCGTCGCCTCGTCCACAAGCCCGCATGAGCAGAGGCGCATGCGCAGTGAAGCGGCACTGAGCGCGGCTCAGGACCCGCATGGATTCACTCCATGGATCGGCCGAAGCTTTCCATATCGCTCTCGTTTACCGCGCGAACCCGCCGACCGTTGGTTACGGCGGCGGGGCGATTCCTACCCGCTTGCCGCTCCAGTGGCTACAGCGTTTCATATCACGGCATCGATCCGACGATGGCACGCCATGAGTGATTCCCGCGGCAGCCCCGGCTGCTCTCCTCCTGTTGCAGCAAGCCAGAGCACGCGCCATCTCCGTTTGTTGTGGGTGAACCTGGAAGGCTTCATCCTCGATGCACCTTACCTGGCCAGCCTGCAGCGACATTTCCCGGACCGTCAGCGTTTTCGCGGCTACGGAGCCGCGACACTGAATCTCGCGGCTCATGAGGTCGAATGGCAGGGCAGGTGCACCTACCTCCAGAGGGGACGGCATTGCCGACGACTTCGGCGTCTTCGACAGTCCCGACGAGTTCTATGCCCGGCAAGGCTCGAACCTCTCCGGGTTCAAGCGATGGCTGTACTCGCATGTGATCCGGCACCGCATGAACGCTCAGGTCCGGCGCATCCGTGCCGAAAATTGGTGATGCCGGTCACGGCGCTCAGCGCGTGACCCCTGCCCGAACCCTGTAGCTGCTAGACTCTTCTCCATGCGCCGCTGGCTCGCCATCCTCATGCTCGCCCTGCTGCCGCTCCAGTTCGGCTGGGCGGCCGTGGCGGTGTATTGCGGACACGAGAGCGACCCGCAAGCCCAGCACCTGGGACACCACGAGCATCAGCACACCGGCCAGGCCACTGCCGACCACGACAGTGCGCCGGCGGACCAAAGCAGGCCGGCTGGGTTCGACTTCGATTGCGGCCACTGCCACGGCACCTGTGCCGGCATGCCTGCACCGATGGATGAGACGACGCCGCTCGCCCTGACCTCGCATCCGGTCACACCGGTCGACGGCATCGTACGCACGATCGCGCAAAGCCCGCCCGAACGCCCTCAGTGGCTGCCCCTCGCCTGATCGGCGAGGC
>CAYPDO010000312.1:0-5909 GCA_964409495.1 uncultured Bordetella sp. | reverse complement strand
GGGGGGCGCCGCCAGCGGCCCGGCGGAGCCGGTTCCGCGGCGGCCGCTGGGTTGGGCCGGAGCCATGCGTTGGTGGTCGCGCGGGCCGTGGCGGAGCCATCGGCATGAGCGAGTCCCTGTTCAGCCCGGCCTGGTACCGCGTGGCGCCGCTGAAGGCGCGGCTGCGCAGCCATGCCCAGCTGCACCGCCACAGCTACCGCGGCCGGCTCTGGTATGTGCTGCACAACCGCGCCAGCGGGCGCTTCCACCGCTTCTCGCCCGAGGCCTATGCGGTGGTGGGCCTGATGGACGGCCAGCGCACGCTCGACGAGATCTGGCGCGTGGCCTGCGAGCGCCTGGGCGACGATGCGCCCACGCAGGACGAGGTGATCCAGCTGCTGGCCACGCTGCATCGCGCCGACGTGCTGCTCACCGACGCCCCGCCCGATCTCGATGAACTGCACGAGCGCCGCCTGAGCCAGCGCGCCGCCAAGCGCCGCCAAGCGCTGGGCAACCCGCTGGCCGTGCGCGTGCCCCTGCTCGACCCCGATGCCCTGCTCACCCGCCTGATGCCGCTGCTGCGCCCGCTGCTGGGCTGGGGCGGCGCGCTGCTGTGGCTGGCCCTGGTGGGCAGCGCACTGGCGGTGGGCGCCAGCCACTGGGGCGAGCTGACGCACAACATGAGCGACCAGCTGCTCTCGGCCGACAAGCTGCTGCTGGTGGGCCTGGCCTTCACGCTGGCCAAGGCGGTGCACGAGTTCGGCCACGGCGTGGCCGTCAAGTCGCGCGGCGGCGAGGTGCACGAGATGGGCGTGATGCTGCTGGTGCTGATGCCGGTGCCCTATGTCGATGCCTCGGCCTCGCTGGCCTTGCACAGCAAGCGCGACCGCATGCTGGTGGGCGCGGCCGGCATGCTGGCCGAGCTGGCCCTGGCCGCTGTGGCCCTGCTGCTGTGGGTGAACCTCGAGCCCGGCCTGCTGCGCGCCTTTGCCTACAACCTGGTGATGATCGCCGGCCTCACCACCGTGCTGTTCAACGCCAACCCGCTGCTGCGCTTCGACGGCTACTACATCCTGTCGGACGCGATCGAGATCCCCAACCTGGGCCAGCGCGCCAACGCCTGGCTGGGCCACCTGGTCAAGCGCCACCTGCTGGGCCTGCGCCGGCTGGCACCGCCCGACACCGCGCCGGGCGAGCGGCCCTGGTTCGTGTTCTACGCCATCGCCTCGTTCGTCTACCGCGTGATGGTCTCGGTGGGCATCGCGCTGCTGGTGGCGCAGCAGTATTTCTTCATCGGCGTGGTGCTGGGCCTGTGGTCGCTGTTCAACGCCTTCGTGCAGCCGCTGGGCAAGCGCATCGCCTACCTCGTCAACGGCCCCGAGCTGGACGGCCGGCGCGGCCGCGCGCTGGCGGTCAGCGCTGGCCTGGTGCTGCTGCTTGGCGCGGGGGTGGCCGGCGTGCCGCTGCCATCATGGACGCGCACCGAGGGCGTGGCCATGGTGCCCGAGCACGGCCATGTGCGCGCCGCCACCGATGGCTTCGTCAAGCAGGTGCTGGTGGCCAGCGGCCAGCCGGTGCGCCGCGGCCAGCCGCTGCTGCTGCTGGACGACCCCGAGCTGGCCGCGCGCCTGCGCGTGCTGGATGCGCAGCTGCGCGAGCAGCAGGCGCGCTACGCCGCGGCCAATGGCGACCGCGTGCAGCTGGCGATGATCCGCGACGACCTGGCCCACATCGGCGCGCGCCGCGCCCATGCCGCGGCGCGCCTGGCCGAGCTGGTGGTGCGCAGCCCGGCCGACGGCCATTTCGTGATGGACGACGTGGCCGATGCACCGGGCAAGTTCGTGCGCCGTGGTGATCTGCTGGCCTATGCCGTGCAGCCCACGCGCCTGGCGGTGCAGGTGGTGGTGCCACAGGCCGAGGTCGACCTGGTGCGGCAGATGACGCGCCGCGTCGAGCTGCGCCGCCCCGAGCAGGTGGCGCAGGTGCTGCCGGCCCAGGTGCGCCGCGTGGTGCCGGCGGCCACCAGCGCGCTGCCCAGCCTGGCGCTCAGCGCCCAGGGCGGCGGCGAGCTGAGCCTGGACCCGCAGGCTGCGCAGGCCAGCGCGGCCGAGGGCAAGGCCGAGGTGCGCGCGGCCAGCTCGCTGTTCCTGTTCGAGCTGGATCTGGGGGCCGACGCACCGCCGCTGGCCATCGGTGGGCGGCTGTATGCCAAGTTCGAGCGTGCGCCCGAAACGCTGGCGGTGCAGGGCTGGCGCGCGCTGCGCGGCCTGCTGCTCAACCGCTTCAGCGTGTGAGGCGCTTGCCGGGGGCCACGCGGTGAACCTGCTGCAGCTGGATGCGCCGCCCTATCCCGAGCAGGCCGAGCCGCCCGATGCCGGCTGGCTGCAGGCCCGCGCCGATGCGCTGGCCGGCGCGCTGCGGCGGCGCTGGCGCGCCTGGGGCGTGCGCCGCGGCGCGGTGGTGGCACGCATCCGTCAGCATGAGCCGGCGCTGGACGCGCTGAGCGACGCCGGCCTGGCCGAGGCCGCGCGTGAGCTGGGCCGCGCGCTGCGCCGCGACGGCCTGCAGCCCGCGCTGTGCGCACGCGCCTTTGCGCTGGCCGGCTGCGCCGCGCACCGGCACCTGGGCAAGCGGCCCTACGACGTGCAGCTGCTGGGCGGCTGGGTGATGCTGCAGGGCATGGTGGCCGAGATGAACACCGGCGAGGGCAAGACCCTCACCGCCACGCTGCCGGCCTGCGCCATGGCCCTGGCCGGCGTGCCGGTGCACGTGATCACGGTCAACGACTACCTGGTGACGCGTGATGCCGCGCTGATGCGCCCGGTCTACGAGGCCCTGGGCCTGAGCGTGGGCGTGGTCACCGAAGACCTGCAGCCGCCCGCGCGCCAGGCCGCCTATGCCTGCCAGGTGGTGTACGCCAGCAACAAGACCGTGGTTTTCGACTACCTGCGCGACCGCCTGGTGCTGGCCGGCCAGACCGATGCGCTGCGCCTGCGCGTTGACCAGCTGGCCGGCGCCGGCGCGCGCACCCGGCGCCTGCTGCTGCGCGGCCTGAGCTATGCCATCGTCGACGAGGCCGACAGCGTGCTGGTGGACGAGGCGCGCACGCCGCTGATCATCTCGGCCCCGGCCGGCGATGGCGGCGAGGCCGTGCTGGCCCAGCAGGGCATGGCGCTGGCACGCCAGCTGGCCGAACGCGAGGATTACCGCCTGGCGCTGGACACGCGCCAGATCAGCCTCACCGAAGCCGGCCGGCGCAGCGTGGCGCGGCTCAGCGCCGCCTGGGGCGGGCCCTGGGCCGGCCGGCTGCGGCGCGAGGAGCTGGCGGTGCCGGCGCTCACCGCGCTGCACCTGTTCCACCGCGACCAGCACTACCTGGTGCGCGACGACCAGGTGCAGATCGTCGACGAGTACACCGGCCGCGTGATGGCCGACCGCAGCTGGGAGCGTGGCCTGCACCAGATGATCGAGGCCAAGGAAGGCTGCACTGTCACCGCGCCCAAGGCGCCGCTGGCGCGCATCAGCTACCAGCGCTTCTTCCGCCGCTACCTGCGCCTGGCCGGCATGACCGGCACCGCGGCCGAGGTGCGCGGCGAGCTGGGCGCGGTGTACGGCCTGCCGGTGGTGCGCATCCCCACGCACCGCCCGCCGCGCCGGCAGCTGCGGCCCGAGCGCGTGCTGCGCACCGCCGAGGCCAAGTGGCAGGCCATTGCCCAGCGCGTGGCCGAGCTGCACGCGCGTGGCGCGCCGGTGCTGCTGGGCACGCCCTCGGTGGCGGCGTCCGAGCGCGCCAGCGCCGCGCTGGCCGCGCGTGGCCTGCCGCACCAGATGCTCAGCGCCAAGCAGGATGCCGACGAGGCCGCCGTGGTGGCCGCCGCCGGCCAACCCGGGCGCATCACCATCGCCACCAACATGGCCGGCCGCGGCACCGACATCGCACTGGCGCCCGAGGCGCTGGCGCTCGGCGGCCTGCATGTCATCCTGTCGGAGCGGCACGATTCCGGCCGCATCGACCGCCAGCTGGCCGGCCGCTGCGCGCGCCAGGGCGACCCCGGCGTGTTCGAGGCCGTGCTCTCGCTCGACGACGAACTGCTGCACCAGCTGGGCCCGCGCACGCCGCTGGGCCGCCTGGTGGCCTACCTGCGACGTGACACGCGCCAGGGCGCGGGCGCCGATGCCGGCCCGCTGGCCGTGTGGCTGGTGCGCCTGGCCCAGCGCCGCGTGGAGCGCGCGCACTCGCGCGTGCGCCAGGCCCTGCTCAAATCCGACCGCCAGGTCAGCCGCCTGCTGGCCTTTTCAGGACGACCCGAATGACTGCGATGCATCCCCCCTCGACCCCGGCCCGGCCGGCCGGCCTGCTGCGCGTGGCCTTGTCCCTGGCGCTGGGCCTGATGGCCGGCGGCACGGCCCAGGCCCAGGCGCGGCCGGCCCTGGTGCCGCTGCCCGCGGCACCCCCGCCCCTGAATGCCGATGGCCAGCCGGCGGCCGCGTTGCCCACGCCACTGCCTGCCGCGCCGGCGCCCCGCGCGCGCGGCGGTGGCGGCGCGCACGACTGCCTGGTTGAGCCGTCGCTGGTGGTCAGTGTGGGCAGCCCGGTGGATGGCGTGATGCAGGAGGTGCTGGCCGACCGGGGCGACACGGTGCGCAAGGGCCAGCGCCTGGCCCAGCTGCAGGCCGGCGTGGAGGCGGCGGCGGTGGATCTGGCCGAGGCCCGCGTGCAGTACGGCCGGCGCAAGGTGGCGCGCAACGAGGGCCTGTTCCAGAAGCAGCTGATCTCGGCGCAGGACAAGGACGAGATGGAGACCGAGGCCCGCGTGCATGAGGAGGAGCTCAAGCGCGACCGCGAGAACCTGAAGCTGCGCAGCATCGTCAGCCCGCTGGACGGCGTGGTGGTCGAGCGCAAGCTGGGCAGCGGCGACCTGGTGCGCGCCGACAAGTCCATCGTGATGAAGCTGGCCCAGCTGGACCCGCTGCATGTGGAGGTGGTGCTGCCGGCCGAGCAGTACGGCAACGTGCGCGTGGGCATGAACGGCCGCGTGAACCTGGCACCGCTGGTGAGCGGCAGCCACCCGGCCCGCGTGACCGTGGTCGACCGCGTGATCGATGCCGCCAGCGGCACCTTCGGCGTGCGCCTGCAGCTCGACAACCCCGGTTACAGGATCCCGGCGGGCATCCGCTGCAGCGTGCGCTTCGGCGGCTGAGGCCGCCGCCGCTAGAACTTGCGCACCTCGATGCGGTATTTCTGCAGCGCGTAGCCCAGCTGTCGCGGGGTGACGCGCAGCAGGCGCGCCGCCTTGGCCTGCACCCAGCCGCACTGTTCCATGGCCCAGATCAGGCGCTCGCGCTCGCCCTCGGGCGGCTCCTGCGAGGCCGACCGCGTGCCGGGCGCCGCCGGCAGGCGCTGGGTGGGGCCGATGCGGGTGACGGTGTCGTGGTCGTCGGTGTCGGCCAGGCCGTCGTCGCCATCGAAGTCGCCGAAGCCCGACGCGGCTGCGCCGTGGCCGCCATGGCCGCCATGGCTGGCATGACCGCCGTGGCCCGGGTGCCCGCCGTGGCCATGATCATGCGCGTCGTGGTGATCGTGCCCGTTGCCGTGACCGCCATGGCCATGCCCCGCGCCATGGCCGGGCGGCTCCACCGCCGACACCGCATCGGCCTTGTCGACGAAGTGCAGGGTTTGCGTGAGGCAGCGGTTTTGCCGGCACGGGAAGGCGAAGTCGCGGATCAGGTCGCCCTGCACCATGGTGGCGGTGCGCTCGACGCAGTTTTCCAGCTCGCGCACATTGCCCGGCCAGTAGCAGCTGGCGAGCACCTTCATGCCCTCGGGCGTGATCTTCAGGTTGCGCCGGTTTTCCTTGTTGAAGCGGTCGAGGAAATGCGCCACCAGCGGCGGGATGTCGGCGCGGCGCTCGCGCAGCGGCGGCAGGAAG
>CAYPDO010000311.1:3882-5916 GCA_964409495.1 uncultured Bordetella sp. | reverse complement strand
CCCTGGGCCGAGGCGCGCGCCGCGCTGCTGGCGCTGGCCGAAGACCAGCCGGCGCTGGGCTCGGTGCAGATCACCTATGTGAACCCGGAGACCGGCGAGGATGCCGAGAACATCCTCGGCTTCCATGCGCTGATGCTGCGCCCGGGCCAGACGCTCACCTTGCCCGCCCGCTCGCCGGCCCAGGTGTTCCACCTGATCGAAGGCAGCGTGGATGTGCAGGTGGCCACCGATGTGCCCAAGGCCTTCACGCTGGCCGAGGCCGACACCTGCTGCGCCCCCGGCTACACGCCCGTCACGCTGCGCAATCGCGCTGGCCACGCCCCGGCCTTCGTGTTCGTGGCCGATGAGTCGCCGCTGCACCGCAAGCTGGGCGTCTACGAGACGCGCTGATTCTTCTCTTCCCTGAACAACATGACCACCACCGAGCTCTGGGCTCCGCCCGCCATCGTCTCGCTGCCGGTGCAGGGCCGCAGCGAGCGCCTGCCCGTCCACCGCGTGTTCTGCGTCGGCCGCAACTACCACGCGCATGCGCTGGAGATGGGCAAGCCGGTCGACAAGCGCGTCGAGCGGCCGTTTTACTTCACCAAGTCGCCGCAGGCCGTGGTGGACAGCGGCGCCACCGTGGCCTATCCGCCGGAAACCGCCAGCTACCACCACGAGGTGGAACTGGTGCTGGTGGTGGGCAAGGCGGGTTTCCGCATCGCGGCCGACCAGGCGCACGAACACATCTACGGCTATGCCTGCGGCCTGGACATGACCCGGCGTGATCTGCAGCTGGCGGCGCGCGACAAGGGCCGGCCCTGGGATCTGGGCAAGGACGTCGAGCAATCGGCCGTGTGCTCGGCCGTGCGGCCAATGCCCGGCGTGGTGATCGAGCGCGGCGCGATCACGCTGGCCGTCAACGGGCTCACCAGGCAGCAATCCGACGTGGACCAGCTGATCTGGAACATCCGCGAGATCCTGGCCGACCTGTCGCTGTTCTACCACCTGCAGCCCGGCGACCTGATCTTCACCGGCACGCCCGAGGGCGTGGGCGCGGTGCTGCCGGGCGACCGCATCACCGGCCAGGTGGCCGGCGTGGGCGAGGTGGTGCTGACCGTGGGCCCGGCGGCCTGAGCCGGGGGCCCACGGCAGGTCTGTTCACGGCACCTCAGCCGCCCAGCGGCTGCAAGGATCGCCGGGCGCCGGCCAGCACGGCATCGGTCAGCTGCCGCAGCAGGCCCGAGGCGGCGCGTGCATGCTGCCAATGTAGCGGCACGTCCAGCGGCGAGTCAGGCACCAGTTCCACCAGCCGACCCTTGCGCAGGTGCTCGGCCACCAGGCTGTCCTCGTGCAGGCCCCAGCCCATGCCGGCCAGGGCCGCCACCACGAAGGCCTGGGCCGAGGGCAGCATGTGGCGCGGCAGCTCCACATGGCGGCGGCACAGGCGGCGCACCCAGCGCGCCTGCAGCTCGTCCTTGAGGTCGAACACCAGGCTGGGCGCTCGTGCCAGCGTGGCGGCGTTGACGCCGGTGGCGAAGTGCGCGGCCATGAAGGCCGGCGAGGCCGCCGCGCGGTAGCGCATGGCGCCCAGCGGCTGGCTGTTGCAGCCGGCGGGCGGCCGCGCGCTGCTGGTCACGGCGGCCAGCACCTGGCCGCTGCGCAGCCATTCGGCGGTGTGGTCCTGGTCGTCCACCTGCACCTGCACCAGCACCGGCGCCGTGGCGGCATAGGCCGCCAGCGTGGGCGCGAACCAGGTGGCCAGGCTGTCGGCATTCACCGCCAGCGGCAGCGGCACGCGGCTGCGGCCATCGCGCGCCAGCGCGCCCAGTGTGGGCAGGTCGGCGTGCAGGTCCTGCTCCATCAGGCGCACGCGGTCCACGTGCTGGCACAGGCGGCGGCCCGCCTCGGTGGCGCGGCAGGGCTGGGCGCGCACCACCAGCGCGCTGCCCAGGCGCTCTTCGAGCGCGCGCACACGCTGCGACACCGCCGAGGGCGTGACATGCAGCACCTGCGCCGCGCGCTCGAAGCTGCCTTCGCGCACCACGGCAGCCA
>CAYPDO010000311.1:1961-3872 GCA_964409495.1 uncultured Bordetella sp. | reverse complement strand
CCCCTACCGTTGCGCAGCGATGTACTGGACCGCATCCAGGGCCGCGAGGGCGGCGTAATCCAGCACGATTCAGCAACACTTCATCTGGCTTAGAAGCTTTAGTTTGTCTTTATCACTGGCGGCTGGCAAGCTGCGCGCCGCATGAATCCACCCGAGCTGCTCAGGCACACCGTGCCGGTCTTCCTGCAGGCCCTGGCGCTGAGCCTGGGCCTGATCGTGGCCATCGGTGCGCAGAACGCCTTCGTGCTGCGACAGGGCCTGCGCCGCGAGCATGTGGCCAGCGTGGTGGCCTTCTGCGCTGCAGCCGATGCGCTGCTGATCGCCGCCGGCGTGCTGGGCATGGCCCAGGCGCTGGGGCGCAGCCCGGGGCTGGCGCGCGCGCTGGCGCTCGCCGGTGCGCTGTTCCTGGCGGCCTACGCCTGGCAGGCGCTGCGCCGCGCGCGCCGCCTGCAGCGCCTGCAGGCCGCGGCCGGGGGCCCGGGGCAGGGCACAGGGCGAGCGGCGGTGCTGGCCCAGGCGGCGGCCTTCACCCTGCTGAACCCGCATGTCTACCTCGACACCGTGCTGCTGGTGGGCAGCATCGGCGCGCAGCAGCCGCCGGGCCTGCGCCCCTGGTTCATCGCCGGGGCCAGCGCCGGCAGCCTGCTGTGGTTCACGGCGCTGGGCTTCGGCGCGCGCTGGCTGGCGCCCTGGTTCGCGCGACCGCGTGCCTGGCAGCTGCTGGACGGCCTGATCGGCGCCAGCATGGCCGTGCTGGCGGCCCTGCTGCTGCGCCAGGCGCTGGGCTGACGCGCCGGCCGGCGCCCGCTGCCCGGGCCCAGGGTTCACCCTGCTTGATGGAGCGCCTGCTCGCTTGGATACTCTAGTCCTATAGAGGACTAGAGTATGTCATCGCTTCGTTCCATCGATGTCGAGCCCGGCCAGAGCCGCTACGCCGCGCTGGCGGCGGCCATGCGCGCGCGCATCGTCGCTGGCGAGTGGCCGCCGGGCAGCGCCATTCCGGCCGAGCAGACGCTGGCCGCCGAGCATGGCGTGGCGCTGGGCACCATGCGCCGCGCGCTCGACCTGCTGGCCGAGCAGGGTCTGGTGGAGCGGGTGCAGGGCCGCGGCACCTTCGTGCGCCAGGGGCTCAGCGGCGCGCCGATGCTGCGCTTCTTCCGCTTCGGCGTGGCGCGTGGTGGCGAGGCGCCGCGCTCGCGCATCCTGGCGCGCGACGCGCTGGCTGCGCCGGCCGAGGTGGCGCGCGCGCTCGGCTGCGGCCCCGGCGAGCCGGCGCTGCGGCTCAAGCGCCTGCGCAGCCTGGGCGGCCAGCCGGTGCTGCACGAG
This sequence comes from uncultured Bordetella sp., assembly GCA_964409495.1. GTDB lineage: Bacteria > Pseudomonadota > Gammaproteobacteria > Burkholderiales > Burkholderiaceae_C > Pseudaquabacterium. The sequence goes on along the minus strand of CAYPDO010000311.1, from coordinate 2,546 downwards.
GAGATCTGGCTGCCGCTGCCGCTGTTCGCGCCGCTGGTCGATGGCGATGCCGCGGCCTGGGGCGATCTGCTCTACCCGCTGTTCGCCGAGCGCTGCGGCGTGCATGTGCACCGCGCGGTCGACCACATCGGCTTCGGCAGCCTGGGCGCGGCGCAGGCGCGTGCGCTGCGCCTGCCTGCCGGCCACCCCTGCGCGCGCGTGCAGCGCCAGGCCTTCGATCTGGCCGGCCGCTGCGTCGAGTGGCGCGCCTCGCTGGGCGATGCCAACGCCTTCCACTACACCGTGGCCATCACCTGAGAACGCCCATGACCCGAACCCCTGCCCCCACCCGCCGCGCCTTGCTGGCCGCCGGCGCCGGCCTGCTGGCCGCACCGGCCCACCCGGCCCTGGCCGCTGGCGACATTGCCGGCGGCAAGCCGATCACGCTGCTGGTCAGCTACCCGGCCGGCGGCGGCGCCGACGTGATGGCGCGCCTGATCGCCCCGCGCATGGCCGAGGCGCTGGGCCAGCCGGTGGTGGTGGAGAACAAGCCCGGCGCCAGCGGCACGCTGGCCGCGGCCCAGGTGGCGCGCGGTGCGGCCGATG
>CAYPDO010000311.1:0-1951 GCA_964409495.1 uncultured Bordetella sp. | reverse complement strand
CGCGCATCGCCGCCGACATCGTGGCGCTCCGGACGCCGATGGCTCGCTGCTGCTGCTTGACGCCTCGTCGTACGCCGTCAACCCGGCGCTGTTCGACAAGCTGCCGTATGACCCGGCCACCGCCTTCGCGCCGCTGGGCGTGCTGGCGCTGTTTCCCAATGTGCTGGTGTGCACGCCGGGATTCGAGGCGCGCACGCTGGCCGATGTGCTGCGCCTGGCGCGTGCGCAACCGGGCAAGCTGGCCTATGCCTCGTCGGGCAACGGCTCGGCGCAGCACCTGGCCGGTGCGCTGTTCGAGGCCATGGCCAAGGTGGAGATGCTGCACATCCCGTACCGTGGCGGCGGCCCGGCGCTCAACGACGTGATGGGCGGCCAGGTGCCGCTGTTTTTTGCCAACGTGGCCTCGTCGCTGGGCCACATCCAGTCGGGGCGGCTGCGGCCGCTGGCCGTGACCTCGCGGCTGCGCGCGCGCGTGCTGCCCGAGCTGCCCTCGCTGGACGAGGCCGGCCTGAAGGGCTACGAGGTGCTGGAGTGGAACCCGGTGCTGGCGCCGGCCGGGGTGCCGGCGCCGGTGCGCGCGCGCCTGGCCGCAGCCATGCGCAAGGCCATGGCCGACCCCGAGGTGCTGGGCCGCGTGCGCGCGCTGGGCGGCGAGGTGTTCGGCGGTGGCGAGGCCGAGGCCGGCGCGTTCCTGAAGCAGCAGCAGGCGCTGTGGGCGCGCGTGGTGCGCGAGCGCCGCATCACCCGTGAGTGAGGCGCGGCAGCCGCCGCGCGGCGCGCCGGGCACTGCCGGATCCCCGCCCACCGGCTGGGACTGCCATGTGCATGTGTTCGACGCCGCGCAGCCGGTGCGCCCGGGCCACTACCGGCCGGTGCACCGGCCGCTGCCTGAGATCGAGCAGCTGGCCGCCGCCCATGGCGTGGGCCACCTGGTGCTGGTGCAGCCCAGCGTCTACGGCTGCGACAACACCGTGATGCTGCGCGCGCTGCAGGCCAGCGGCGGCCGCCACCGCGGCGTGGCGGTGGTGGCGCCCGATGCTGGCGACGACGAGCTGGACCAGCTGCACGCCGCCGGCGTGCGCGGCGTGCGCTTCAACTGCGTGTCGCCGGCCGGCCACGGCGGCACCGCGGGCACGCTGGCGGCCGATCTGCAGCGCCTGGCGCCGCGGCTGCATGCGCGCGGCTGGCATGTGCAGTGGTACGTGGCGGCCGAGGCCCTGCCGCAGCTGGTGCGCTGGCAGGCCGATACCGGACTGCGCTTCGTGCTTGACCACCTGGCCGGCCTGCATGCCGGCCTGGCCGACGCCGATGCCGCCTGGGCCGCGGCGCAGGCCCTGGCCGATGCCGGCGCGTGGCTCAAGCTCTCGGGCTGGTACCGGCTGGCCGCGCCGGGTGCCGCCCCTGCGACAGCCCCGTATGCCGCGCTGTGGCCCGCCATCCGGCGCGCCGCGGCGCTGTTCGGCCCACAGGTGGTGTGGGGCTCCGACTGGCCGCACACCAGCTTCGCGGCCGACCAGCTGCCGCCGTATGTCTCGGTGCTGGAACCGCTGCGTGCCGCCCTGGGCGATGCGGCGGCCCAGACCGTGCTGCACCAGCGCGCTGCCGCGCTCTATCCCTGAAGGAATGTCCCCACCATGAAGCCCCTGTCCGCATCCACCACCCGCCGCCATTGGCTCGCCGGCCTGTCGGCCGCCAGCGCCGGCCTGGCCCTGCCCGGCCTGGCCCGCGCCCAGGCCTGGCCCGGCAAGCCCATCCGCTTCGTCGTGCCCTTTGCGCCCGGTGGCAGCTCGGAGATCGTGGCGCGCAGCACCGCGCTCGAGCTGGGCCGCCAGCTCGGCCAGAGCGTGTACGTGGAGAACAAGCCCGGCGCGGCCGGCAACGTGGCCATGCAGGAGGTGGCGCGCGCCGATGACCAGCACACGCTGATCCTGGGCCACATCGGCACGCTGGC
>CAYPDO010000310.1:0-5920 GCA_964409495.1 uncultured Bordetella sp. | reverse complement strand
GCCGCGGCCGCAGCTTCGCCTTCGGCGACAAGGGCTCGACCTCGGGCTACCTGATCCCGGTGCATGAGTTCCACAAGCGCGGCATCGATCCCGAGAAGCACTTTGCCCGCGTGCTGTACACCCGGCACCAGGCCATCCAGACCCAGGTCACGGCGGGCCAGCTCGACGCCGGGGCCGACTACAACCGCAACCGCGACGCCATGATCGCGCAGGGCCTGATCAGCGCGGCGCGCAGCCGGGTCATCTGGCAGTCGGCGCCGCTGCCCAACGATGCCTTCGCGGTGAGCGCGGCGCTGGCCCGCGATGCCGGCCTGGTCAGGCGGCTGCAGGAGGCGCTGGCCGGCATCGGCCCGCTGCTGGCCAGCCAGCCCACGCTGCTGCCGGCCCACTACACCGGCTTCGTGGCGCGCGACAACAGCTTTTACAAGCCGATCCGCGATGCCGGGCTGGCCACCGGCAAGCTGGCCGCGAAACGCGCATGACCACGCTGCGCCGCGCGCCGGGGCCGCTGCCGCTGCGCCTGCCGGCCGGCCGTGCCGGCTTTGCCGCGCTGGTGGCGCTGTACGCCTTGCTGGTGGCGCTGTGCCTGGCCACGCTGGCCGGCGCCGGCGAGCTCAGCCTGGGCCGCAACCCGTGGGACAACCTGCTCAAGACCCTGGGCGAGTTCGCGCGGCCCAGCTTCCTGGATGTGTGGTTCGGCCCCGAGCGCCTGGACTACCGCAGCGAGGACGGCACGCTGCTGCGTGTGGAAAATCGCCGCCAGGTCGAGGCCGAGTTCCTGGCCGCCGTGGCGCGCGCCGCCTGGGTGACCTTGCAGATCGCCACGCTGGGCTCGCTGCTGGCGGCGCTGATGGCCTTGCCGCTGGCCATGCTGGTGGCGCGCAACCTGCGTGCGCCGCGGCTGCTGGCCGCGGCGGCCAAGGCGGTGCTGGATGTCTCGCGGGCGGTGCACACGCTGGTCTTCGGCCTGGTGCTGGTGGGCATCGTCGGCCTGGGCCCGACGGCCGGCGTGCTGGCCATCGCGCTGCACTCGATGGGCACCTGCGGCAAGCTGTTCGTCGAGAGCATCGAGTCGCTGGACATGGCCGCGGTGGAGGCCGTGCGCGCCACCGGCGCCGGCCCGGCGCAGGTGTTCTTCCACGGCGTGTGGCCGGCGGCGCTGCCGCAGTTCGTCAGCCACCACCTGTATGTGTGGGAGTTCAACATCCGCGACTCCACCATCCTGGGCTTCATCGGCGCCGGCGGGCTGGGGCTGCTGATCAGCGAGGCGGTCAGCCTGTTCCAGTGGAGCCGGCTGGCCACGCTGCTGATCGTGGTGGTGGCCATGGTGATGCTGTTCGACGCGCTGTCGCGCCGCATCCGCGAGGCGCTGCTGTGACGCGCGTGGTTCACCTCGAGGGCGTGCAGGTGCATGCGGCCGGCCGGCTGCTGCTGGCAATGCCGCGGCTGGCCATCGACGAAGGCGAGCGCGTGGCCATCGTCGGGCCCAATGGCGCGGGCAAGAGCACGCTGCTGAAGCTGATCGGCGGCCTGGTCGAGGCCAGCCAGGGCCAGGTGCAGGTGCTCGGGCGCATGCTCGGCCCCGATCACGGCACGGCGGCCGAGCGCCGCGCCTGGCGCTGCGACATTGGCCTGCTGATGCAGGGCCTGCACCTGGTGCCGCGCCTGAGTGCGCGCGAGAACGTGCTGATCGGCGCGCTGGCCCGCCTGGGCGGCGTGCAGGCCGTGCGCAGCTGGTGGCGCCGCTACCCGCCCGGCCTGGTGGCCGAGGCCGATGCCGCGCTGGCCGCGCTGGGCCTGGCCGACTGCGCCGGCATGCGCGCCGACCGGCTGTCGGGTGGCGAGCGCCAGAAGGTGGCACTGGCCCGCCTGCAGCTGCAGCGGCCCCGGCTGCTGCTGGCCGACGAGCCCACCTCGGCGCTCGACCCGGCGGCCACGCAGGCGGTCTGTCAGGCGCTGCTGGCCGTGGCCGCGCAGCCTGGCCGCAGCCTGCTCACCGTGGTGCACGACCTGGCGCTGCTGCCGCTGCTGGCCACGCGTGTGATCGGCATGGCCGACGGCCGCGTGCGCTGGGACCGCCCGCTGGGCGAGGTCAGCGGCGCGCAGCTGCAGGCCCTGTATCAACAGGATGCCGATCCGGCGCGCCCGGCGACGCCCGCCGAGGCCGCACGGATCATGCGTTGGGCGCAGGCCTGACCGGGCGCCTGCGTGCCGACGTAAGCTTTCCCCACCCCCACCCGGAGAACACGATGATCGTTTCCAGACGACTGAGCCTTGCGCTGGCGGCCCTGCTGCTGGGCGGCTGCACCGCCACGGGCATGCAGCATGGCGCCGGCAGCCCGGCGGCAGGCGGCAACCGGGCCACCGCCACACACGGCCTGATCGCGCTGCCCAGCCCGCATTCGCCCGCCGAGACCATGAACCGCCTGGAGGCCGAGGTCAAGCAGCGCCAGCTGGCGGTGGTGGCCCGCATCGACCATGCAGCAGCGGCGCAGCGCATCGGCCAGACCCTGCGGCCCACCGCGCTGCTGATCTTCGGCAACCCGCAGGCCGGCACGCCGCTGATGCAGTGCGCCCAGCTGGCCGGCATCGACCTGCCGATGAAGGCCCTGGTGTGGGCCGATGCCGCCGGCCAGACCTGGCTGGGCTACAACGATCCGCAGTGGCTGATGCACCGCCACGGCGGCGGCACCTGCGCGCCGGCCGCGCAGGTGGGCCAGGCGCTGGCCGGCATTGCCGCAGCGGTGGTGGCCAAGTGATGGCCCTTGCCGATGCGGCAGCGGCGGCCGATGCGGCGCCGGGGCGCAGCTGCCCGCTGCACTACCGCTACCGGCCCGAGGACTTCGCCAGCGCCGCGCCGCCGCAGCTGCAGGCGCTGGAGGTGCTGTACGTCGTCGGCGGCCTGTACGGCAACGAGCTGGCCCTGGCGCAGGTGCTGGCGATGTTCGAGCGCGAGCGCGGGCGCAAGCAGCTGGTGTTCAACGGCGATTTCCACTGGTTCGATGCCGAGCCGGCCAGCTTTGCGCGGGTGCAGCGCGGCGTGCTGGCGCATCGGGCGCTGCGCGGCAATGTCGAGACCGAACTGGCCGAGCCCGACCCGCACGCGCCCGCCGGCTGCGGCTGCGCCTATCCCGACTGGGTGGGCGATGGCGTGGTCGAGCGCTCCAACCGCATCCTGGCGCGCCTGCGCAGCGCAGCCGATGCGCGGCAGCGCGCCGAGCTGTCGGCGCTGCCGATGTGGCTGCGCGCCGATGTCGGGCCGCTGCGCCTGGGCCTGGTGCATGGCGACGCCACCTCGCTGGCGGGCTGGGGCTTTGCACAGGAGCACCTGCGCGCGGCAGACCACCGCGCCGAGGTTGCCCGCTGGTTCGACCGGGCGCAGGTGCATGCCTTTGCCTGCAGCCACACCTGCCTGCCGGTGTTCCAGGCGGTGCCGGCCGCGCCGGGCCAGTCGGCGCGCTGGGTCCTCAACAACGGCGCGGCCGGCATGCCCAACTTCCGGGCCGACACGGCCGGCCTGCTGACCCGCATTGCCACCACGCCAGCCGCGGGGCTGGACCGGCGCTACGGCGTGGCGCTGGGCGGCGGCGTGGTGGCCGAGGCCATCGCCATCGATGTCGATGCGCTGGCCTGGCGCCAGCGCTTCCTGGCGCTGTGGCCCGCGGGCAGCGATGCCCATGCGTCCTACTTCGACCGCATCGTGCACGGGCCTGACCACGCCGTCGCCGATGCCCTGCGGCCGCTGGCGTGACCGGGCCGCCCGGGCGGGCGCCGGCCGCGCAGCGCCGGCCGGCCATGATGGCGGCGCTGGCCGCCCTGGCCACGCTGCCGATGCTGGTGCCCGGCTCGGCCCGGGCCGAGGCGCTGGCGCCGCTGGCGGGGCCGCCTGGCGCCGTGCCGCCGGCGCCCTGGGCCTTTGCCGGCCTGCCCGACCAGGCGCTGCCGGCCACGCGCTTCATGCTCGAGCGCCACGAAGGCGCCACCGTGCTGCGTGTGCAGGCTGCCGCCTCCTACGGCAACCTGGTGCATGCGCTGGTCGGCGTGCCGGCCGGGCGGCTGTCGTGGCGCTGGCGCGTCGACCAGGCCCTGGCCGCGGCCGACCTGCGCCGGCGCGAGGGCGACGACGTGGCACTGAAGGTCTGCGCTCTGTTCGACATGCCGCGCGCGGCCGTGCCCTTCATGGAACGGCAACTGTTGCGCCTGGCCGAGTCGCGCAGCGCCGTGGCACTGCCCAGCGCCACGCTGTGCTACGCCTGGGACCCCTCCTGGCCCGAAGGCACGCTGCTGCCCAATGCCCACAGCCGGCGCGTGCGCTACATCACGCTGGGCGGCCCGCTGCGCGCCTGGCAGACCGTGCGGCGCGATCTGGCGCAGGATTTCATCCGCGCCTTCGGCGACGAAAGCACGACCGTGCCCAGGCTGCTGGCCATTGCCGTGGGGGCCGACGCCGACAACACGCGCGGCGACAGCGTGGGCTTCATCGCCGATCTTGCGCTCAGGGCTCCGTGATCTGGTGGCCCCAGGAGGTCACCAGCAGCTCGATGGTCTGCGCCACGATGTGGCTGGCCGGTGACAGCTTGCCCTGCTTGGGAAACGACAGCGTGACATGGCGGCACAGGTCTGGCCGGACCAGGCGGCTGGCCTGCACCCGCCCGCTCTTCAGCTCGTTGGTGATCGAGAAGGGCCCCAGCACCGAGTAGAGCCCGGGGGTGCAGGCCACCAGCTCGCGCTGCACGGTCAGCGAGTCGGCCTCGGCCACCGGCTCAAGGCGAAAGCCCAGGCTGCGCGCGGTGTCGTCCAGCGCATTGCGCCAGTGGCTGGGGCGCCGCGGCAATACGAGTGGCAGGCCCCGGAGCGACACGAAGTCCAGCGTCGGCGCACGCGTCAGCGCATCGCCCGGGGCCGAGACCAGGTAGGTGTTCGCCACGCACAGCGGGCGCTCGTCGCTGCCGCTGGGCTTGCTGAAGCGGAACAGCACCGCCAGATCCACCGCGCCGCTGTCGAGCATGGCGTCAAGCTCGGTGCCCTGGGCCTCGGCGATGTTGAGCCGGATGCCCGGGTACTCGGGCTGCAGCCTGGAGAACAGGCGCGTGATCAGCGGGTGCGCCGCCGACGGGATGATGCCCAGCCGCACCTCGCCCATCGGCTGGCCCGACGCGCCGCGCAGCTCCAGCGTGAGCAACTCGGTGGCCTGCACCCAGGCGCGCAGCCGCGTGGCGGCACGCCCGCCCAGCTCGGTCAGCGCCACCCCGCGTCCGGTGCGCCGGAACAGCCGCCCGCCACACTGCTGCTCGAACTCGGTGATCTGCCGGCTGATGTGCGATTGCACGGTCTGGCGCCGGGCCGCCACCTTGCTGAGGCTGCCGGCCTCGGCCACCTCCAGAAACAGCTTCACGGCCGCCATGTTCATCAGGGTTTCTCCGGTCTGATTTGCCATCCAAGGCAAGTCTGATTCATCGGAAGTCTATCTGGCGGCAGAGAACAACGGTGCCTACAGTGGCGTCATCCGTCCCCGATCCCTCCACTGCAAGGAAACATCCGATGAACAAGCCCGGCTTCGACATGCGCGGTCTGAACCCCGCCCCGGTCACGCCTTTCACCCCTGACGGCGCGGTCGACTACCCCGCCATCCTGCGTCTGGGACGCTGGCTGGCCAGCGTGCCTGGCGTCAAGAGCCTGACCGTGCTCGGCCATGCCGGCGAGGGCACCTTTCTTGAGCGCGACGAGCAGTGCAAGGTCATCGAGACCTTCCGCGAGGCCGTGGGCGACAGCATTCCCATCATCGCCGGCATCACGCTCGAAGGCACCCAGGTGGCGGCCGAGGAGGCCAGGCGCGCGGTGAAGGCCGGCGCCAGCGCGGGCCTGGTGTACCCCTCGCACGGCTGGCTGCGCTTCGGCTACCAGAAGGGCGCGCCGCAGG
>CAYPDO010000309.1:0-5926 GCA_964409495.1 uncultured Bordetella sp. | reverse complement strand
GGTGGAGATCATGCTGAACACGCCGCTGGTCGGCGACCTGATCTTCAAGGGCGAGGTGGCCGAGATCAAGGACCTGATGAAGCGCAGCCGCGAACTGGGCATGCAGACCTTCGACCAGGCGCTGTTCGACCTGTACGAGGCCGGCGAGGTGAGCTACGAGGACGCGCTGCGCAATGCCGACTCGGTGAACGACCTGCGGCTGCAGGTCAAGCTGCACAGCAACCGCGCGCGCAGCCGCGACCTCTCGGCGGGCACCGAGCATTTCACGATTGTTTGAGCCCCCCGGCGCCTGGCGCCGGCCCCCCAAGGGGGCCACGAAGTCCGGCCGGGCAACCCGTCCGGCCTTCGCCCTTCCGACCACACCGCGTTCCCCTGGCTGCCTGCGGCAGCCTGTCCCCGCCGGGGAGAATGCGAGGCTCTGCCACCGGCTTTACGTTGAATCGCCATGACCAAAACCTACGAACCGATTGCTTCGCGCCGTGTGGCGTTTCTGGGCCTGGGCGTGATGGGCGGGCCGATGGCCGGGCACCTGGCGCGTGCCGGGCACCAGGTCACGGTCTACAACCGCACCGCGACCAAGGCCCAGGCCTGGGTGGCCGAGCACGGCGGCGCCTGCGCGGCCACGCCGCGCGAGGCGGTGACCGGTGCCGAGTTCGTGTTCGCCTGCGTGGGCAATGACGACGACCTGCGCTCGGTGGTTCTCGGCCAGGACCTGGGCGGCGGCCAGCGGGCCGCCGATGGCGCCTTCGCCGGCATGGCGCCGGGCGCCATCTTCGTCGACCACACCACCGCCTCGGCCGAGGTGGCGCGCGAGCTGGCCGCGGCCGCCGTGACGGCCGGGCTGCAGTTCGTCGATGCGCCGGTGTCGGGCGGCCAGGCCGGTGCGGTGAACGGTGCGCTCACCGTGATGTGCGGCGGCGATGCCGCGGCCTTTGCCACGATGCAGCCGGTGGCGATGGCGTTTTCACGTGCCGTCACCCGCGTCGGCGAGTCGGGCGCCGGTCAGCTGGCCAAGATGGTCAACCAGATCTGCATCGCCGGCCTGGTGCAGGGCCTGGCCGAGGCCATCGCCTTCGGCCAGAAGGCCGGGCTGGACATGAAGCAGGTGCTCGAGGTCATCGGCAAGGGCGCCGCGCAGAGCTGGCAGCTGGACAACCGCGGCAAGACCATGGTCGACGACCAGTTCGACTTCGGCTTCGCCGTCGACTGGATGCGCAAAGACCTGGGCCTGGTGCTCGACGAAGCCCGCCGCAACGGCGCGCGGCTGCCAGTCACGTCCCTCGTCGACCAGTTCTACGGCGATGTGCAGGCGATGGGCGGGCGCCGCTGGGACACCAGCAGCCTGATCCGGCGTTTGAAGTGAATCCGGCCGGCCCGGCCGGATTCACTTCTTGGCTGGTGGTTGGATCTGCGCCAGCTCGGCCTCGCTGATCACCTCGAACACGCGCACCACCTTGGTCACGCCGCTCACCGAGCGGGCCAGCTCGGCGGCGCGCGCGGCCTCGCGCTCGGTGACGATGCCCATCAGGTAGGCCGTGCCACGCTCGGTGGTCACCTTGATGGCGTTGGACTGCAGGTCCTTGGCGTCGATGAAGGTGGCCTTGACCTTGCTGGTCAGCACGCCGTCATTGGTGCGCGAGCCCAGCGAGCTGTTGCCCGCCACCGCCAGCTCGTTGACCGTGCTGCGCACGTTCTCGATGCGCGCAATGGCCTGCTCCACCGCCTGGCGGTCAGCCTCGGTGGGCACCTCGCCGGTGATCAGCACGCTGCGGTTGTAGCTGGTGGCGTTGACATGGCCACGCTCGCCCAGCACCTCGCGCACGCGGCTCAGCGTCTTCAGCTCGATGGCCTGGTCTTCCACCTGGGCACCCGAGGTGCGGCGGTCGGTCACCGCGAAGGCGGTGCCCACCATGGCCCCGCCCACCACCAGCGGCGCGGCACAGCCGGCCGCCAGCACGGCGCCCGCCAGGGCGGCCAGCAGGCCGGTGGTGCGCAGCATGCGCGGGACAGCGGAAACACTTGGACGGGTCATGCGGAATCCTGTTCACCCAACAATTGCAGATCGATCGCGTCACACAGGCAGTGCAGCACCAGCAGCTGCGCCTCCAGCACGCGCGCGCGGCGCTCGTGCGGCACGGCCACCAACACATCGGTTTCGCCCAGCAAGGCACGCAAGGCGCCGCCGCTGCGGCCGGTGATGGCGATCACGGTCATGTCCTTGCCCTGGGCCGCCTGCGCTGCGGCGGCCAGCGCCGGCGCCTCGCCTTCGGGGTCGAGCACCAGCAGCAGATCACCCGGCTGGCCCAGGGTGTCGACCTGGCGCGCCAGCGCAAGTTCCAGCCCGCCCTCGGCGATCAGCCCGGCCAGGGCCACGGCATCGGCGCCCAGCGCCAGCGCGGCCAGGCCCGGGCGGTCGCGCTCGAAGCGGCCGGTGAGCGCCAGCGCGGCCACCTGGGCCAGGGCGGCGCCGGGGCCCAGGCCCGCCACCAGCACGCGGCCGCCAGACGTGAGCCCGGCCACCAGGGCCTGCGCGGCCTCGGCAATCGGCCGGCCCAGGGCCTCGGCGGCCTGGTACTGCAGGTCGGCGCTTTCGAAGAAGTGCTGCTGGATGCGCTGCTCAAGCATGGTGCACGGATGATAAGTGCCAGGGGTGTCGGCGCCGTGGCGCCCCGGCGATGCGGCCGCCCGGCTTCAGGCCGTGAACGCGCCGCGCAGCCAGGCGATCTCGCCGCCATCCATCGCCACCACGTCGAAGCGGCAGGGCGGCAGGTGATCGAAGCGCAGCAGATAGTGCTGCGCCGCGCGCACGATGCGCTGCTGCTTGGCGTGGCTGATGCTGGCCGCCGCCCCGCCATGGCCCGCACTGCGCCGCGCGCGCACCTCCACGAAGACCAGCGTGCCGTCGCGCTCGCGGCAGATCAGGTCGATCTCGGCGCCGCGCTGGCGCGGGCCCCCGGCCAGCCGATAATTGCGCGCCACCAGCGCCAGGCCCTGGGCCTGCAGATGGGCCAGCGCCCGCGCCTCGGCATCGTCGCCCACCGCCTTGGTGCTGCGCCCCGCGTTCCCATCCGATCCGCCGCCTCGGCTCCACGACTTGAACATCGACGCCACCCTGCTCCGCCAGGCCGCCGCCGCCGCGGCCGGCAACCAGCAGTACCCTGCCGGGGCACTGTACGTGGTGGCCACGCCGATCGGCAACCTGGCCGACATCACGCTGCGCGCGCTGCATGTGCTGGGCCTGGTGGATGCCGTGGCCTGCGAGGACACGCGTGTCACCGGCGGCCTGCTGCGCCACCTGGGGCTTGAAAAACCCCTGCTGCCGCTGCACCAGCACAACGAGCGCGCCGCCGCGCAGACGGTGATGGCCCACCTGGCCGCCGGCGAGCGCGTGGCCTATGCCAGCGATGCCGGCACGCCGGCCGTCAGCGACCCCGGCGCCGTGCTGGTGGCGGCGGTGGCCGAAGCCGGTTACCGCGTGCTGCCGCTGCCCGGCGCCAGCAGCGCCACGGCGGCACTCAGCGCGGCCGGCGACACGCTGGCCCAGGGCTACACCTTCGTCGGTTTTCTGCCGGCCAAGGGCGGCGAGCGCCGCGCCGCGCTGCAGGCCCTGGCCGCCGATGCACGCTGCCAGGTGCTGTTCGAGGCGCCGCACCGCATCGCCACGCTGGCCCGCGAACTGGCCGAGGCCGCCCCGGCACGCCCGGTGACGCTGGCGCGCGAGCTGACCAAGCAGTTCGAGACCATCGTCACCCGGCCGGCCGCGGCCCTGCCCGGCTGGCTGGCCGAGGACGCCAACCGCGAGCGCGGCGAGTTCGTGCTGGTGCTGCATGCGCTGGCGCCCTCGGCTGACGAGGCCGAGGCCGCCGTGCCGCCCGCCGTGGAACGCCTGCTGGCGCCGCTGTTGCAGCAGTTGCCGCTGAAGCAGGCCGTGGCCCTGACCGCCGAGGCCACCGGCGTGGCGCGCAATGCACTGTATGCGCGTGCACTGGCGCTGCGCGACGCGGCCGCCGAGGACAGCGACGACCAGGCCGCCGACGGCGGCTGAGCCACCGCAGGCCTGACTTCCGCCGGCTGAGCCGGCCCTCTGCTCACACCAGTGCCAGCGCCCAGGTCTCTGAAACGTCCGGCACGCCGAAATCCGCATGCCCGGCGCTGGCGACGCACTGGAAGCCGCGGCGGGCGTAGATGGCGCGCGCCGCGAGCAGGCTGCGGTTGGTCCACAGCACCATGTCGCGGTAGCCGGCCTGGCGCGCAAAGGCCAGGCATTCGTCGGTGAGCCGCCCGCCCAGGCCAAGGCCGCGCGCCTCGGGCCGCAGCAGCAGCAGGCGCAGCTGCGCCGTGCTGGCCGACTTGCGCACCACGAACGCCGAGCCCACCGGCTGGCCACCGAGCTCGGCGATCCAGCAGCGCTCGACACCGGGCTGGAACTGGCGCACGAAGTCGGCCACGATGCCGGCCACCAGGGCTTCGAAGCGCCAGTCCCAGCCATATTCACGCGCATACAGCGCGCCATGCTGCTGCACCACCCAGCCCAGATCGCCGGGCACCGGCTCGCGCAGCAGCACGCGGCCGGGGTCAGGGCCGGCAGGGCCGGGTGTGGCAGGCGTGGTGGCGGTCGTCGGCCCGGCCGGTGCCGGCACGGCGGGCGGGGTGGAACGGGCAGGCGATGGCATGCCCGCATGTTGCGGCATTGCCCGCGCCGGGTGAAGTGCCTGGCGCAGCGGCGCTGCCGGCATCAGTTCGGCGCGCTGGCCGCGCCGGGCGCCGTCTGGCGGTCGTGCTTCTGGCGGTGGATGTCGCGGCGGGCATGGTCCTGCATGCGGTCCAGGCGCTGGCGTTCACGCGGCGTCACGGTGCCGTCGGACTTGGCCTGGTCTTCAGCCTTGCCGATCATCGCCTGCTCACGCTGCAGCCGGCGGGATTCACGGGCGGTGAGTGCGCCCGATGCGGCGCCGTGCGCGATGCGCGCCTCCTGGCGCGCCTGGCGGCGGTCGACCTTGGGCGTCGAGGCCGCGCCGATGGCCGCCGAGGCGGCCATGGCAGCCGCGGCAGGCTGCGCCTGCACCGGCGCCGACAGCGCGGCGCAGGCCAGGGCCAGGGTGGACAGGGAAATCTTCAACAGGGCGGAGGGCATGGCATCGATCCTTGGTGGAGGGTGTATCAGCAGTGCGCAGCAAGGCAGCTGCGCATCTGGCGTCGTTCAGGGGTGCCGGCCGGGCCCGGTGGCCTGGGTTCAACGGCCGCGCCCGGCGGCCCGTGTACCGCGCGCTGCGCAAATTTGTGTGAAGCCGCCAGCGGCGCGCGCCAGGCCCGCGCCGCGCCAGCCGACCCCGCCCACGCGGCGCCCGGCGCAAATGCCCCCCCGCTCCTACAATGGTCCAATGATCTCGCGCGAACCCACCCTCGAGCGGCTCGCCACCGCGCAGCAACTGCTGATCGATCCCTTCGGCCTCGACGAGGCCAAGATCGCGAATGCCCTCGCTGTCATCGGCCAGCACCGTGTCGACGACGCGGATCTGTACTTCCAGATCACCCGCCACGAGGGCTGGAGCCTGGAGGAAGGCATCGTCAAGAGCGGCAGCTTCGGCATCGACCAGGGCGTGGGCGTGCGCGCCGTGGCCGGCGAGAAGACCGCCTTCGCCTACAGCGACGACATCTCCGAGGCCAGCCTGCTGGACGCCGCGCGCACCGTGCGCTCGATCGCCGCGGCCGGCCAGAGCAAGCGCATCAAGGTCGGCCGCGCCGCCAAGGTGGCCGCCAGCCGCGCGCTGTATCCCGCGACAGACCCCATCGGCACGCTCGACAGCGCGCAGAAGGTGGCCTTGCTCGAAAAGGTCGAGCGCATGGCCCGCGCGCGCGACCCGCGCATCGTGCAGGTGATGGCCGGCGTGGCCGCCGAGTACGACGTGGTGCTGGTGGCCCGCGC
>CAYPDO010000308.1:0-5937 GCA_964409495.1 uncultured Bordetella sp. | reverse complement strand
GCCAAGCGCGAGGCCATCCTGCGCGCCGCCGAGACCCTGTTTCACACCCAGGGCTATGCGCGCACCACCATCGACCAGGTGGCCGAGAAACTGGGCGTGACCAAGCCTTTCGTCTACTACTACTTCCGCAACAAGCAGGAGCTGTTCGAGACCCTGAGCTGGACGCCCGCGGTGGCCTGCTTCACCGTGCTGGACGACGGCACGCTGGATCATCTGCCCGCGGCGCAACAGGCCGCACAGGCGCTGGAGCGCCTGATCCGCGCCACGCTGGCGCACTACCCGGCGGCCTTCTTCGCCTACCGTGAGCCGCAGGCCTACCGGCCCGAGTACCAGGCCGAGCAAAAGCGCCTGGCCCACCACTTCTACGACAGCTTCTGCGCCCTGCTCGAGCGTGGCCGTGCCGAGGGCACGCTGCGCTTTGCGCCCGGCCAGGAGACGCGCATCACCGCGCTGGCGGCCTGCAGCCTGCCCGGCTTTCTGTACAGCTGGTACCGGCCCGAGGGCCGGCTGCCGGCCGAGGCCGTGGTGCAGCAGCTCAGCCGCCTGGCCTGGCGCGTGATCGGCCTGGCCGAGCCACTCGCGCAACCCACACCCACAACGCCAAGGAGACGACGCCCATGAATCCCCCCACCCTGCGCCGCAGCTGGCGCGCCAGCGCCGCTGCCACTGCACTCGTGACCGGCCTGCTGGCCGCGCCACAGGCTGGTGCCGCCGATGCCAGCTTCAAGCTGGCCTTCATCGACCCGCTGTCGGGCCCCTTCGCCGCGGTGGGCGAGCTGATGCTGGCGCATGTGCAGTTCGGCGTGGCCGACATCAATGCCAAGGGCGGCGTGAACGCCGGTGCGGCGGGCAAGGTGAAGCTGGAGCTGCTGCAGTTCGACAGCAAGCTCTCGGCGCAGGAAAGCCAGAGCGCGCTGCAGTCGGCCATCGACCAGGGCGCGCGCGTCATCGTCACTGGTGGCTCGGGCTCCACCGTGGTGGCGGCACTGATCGACGCGGCGGCCAAGCACAACGAGCGCAACCCCGAGCGCCAGGTGATCGTGCTAAACCACTCGTCGATCGACCCCGACCTGACCGGCAAGCGCTGCAGCTTCTGGCACTTCCAGCTGGAGGCCAACACCGCGATGAAGATGAAGGCCCTGGCCAACACCATCAAGCGCACGCCCGAGGTGAAAAGCGCCTACCTGCTGAACCAGGATTACGCCCATGGCCGCCAGTGGGCCAGGTACGGGCAGGAACTGGTGGGCCTGGCGCGGCCGGATGTGAAGTTCGTCGGCGGTGATTTCCACCCCATCGGCCGGGTGAAGGACTTCGCGCCCTACCTCAGCAAGGTGAAGGCGGCGGGCGCCGACACGCTGATCACCGGCAACTGGGGCCAGGACATGACCCTGCTGCTGCGCGCGGCCGCCGATGCCGGCATGAACCTGCGCTACTACAACCACAGCGCCGGGGCGTTCCCCGGCACCGTGACGGCGATGAGCCTGGCCAAGCTGGGCCAACTGACCTGGGTGGCCGAGTGGCACCCCGGCCAGGCCGACACGCCCAGGGTGGACGCGCTGGCCAAGGCCTTCAAGGCCAGGACCGGCAAGGACTTCCTGGCTCCGCGCATCGAGATGACGCCGCGCTTTGTGGCCGCGGCCATCGAGAAGGCCAAGTCGCTGGAGCCGCTGAAGATCGCCCGCGCGATGGAAGACCTGAGCCTGGACAGCAGCGTGGGCCCGGTGCGCATGCGCGCCGAAGACCACCAGCTGCTGCTGCCCCAGGTGGTGAACACCATCGCCCCGGTGGACGGCAAGGCCGTGAAGGTGGGTTACGAGGGCACGAACTGGGGCTTTCGCACCGATGCCAGCTACGGCGGCAACGAGCTGGCGCAGGGCACCGAGTGCAAGATGGTCCGGCCCTGAGCCAGGTCGGTCAGCGCCAGCCGTTCTGGCCACGCTGGAGGCGGCGGCCGCGCCAGGCCAGCAGGCCGGCCAGGCCCAGCAGCCACAGCGCGTAGGTGGCGGGCTCGGGCACGGCGGCGGTGACGCGCAGTGTCAGGTCGTGGGCGTTGTAGTCGAGCGCAAACTGCGCGCCGCCGGCACCATGCCAGGTGATGCTGTCGAACACCGAGGCCGAAAGACGCTGGTCGAAGGTGGCGAGCACGAAGCTGTCGCCCACGTTCAGCGCCAGGCCCGGTGTGGCGTGCAGCGCCAGTTCACCGTTCCAGAGCACGTCGTCGGTGATCACCAGGCGGTCGGCCGTGCCGCCAGCGCCCAGGTCGACCCGGAAGACGGCGGTGTCGGCGTTGCTCAGGTCGCCATCGATGGTGAGCGTGCCGATCGGCGCGGCGGCCGATCCTGGCGCCAGCGTGCCGTTGTTGGTCAGCGCGTAGGCGGCGCCGTAAGTTTTCACGGTGCCGGTGCCCGAGATCAGGCCGGCGTTGCGCAGCGTGGGGTCGAGGGCGCGCAGGCTGGCGCCGGTGGCGATCATCACCTCGCCGCTGTTCACGAAACGATCGTCCGCAGCAAAGACACCTGCGTTGATTTGCACCGTGCCGGTGTTGTGGAAGCCGTCGCTCGCAACGGTGGTGCCCAGGCCATTGCGCACATAGGTGCCGGCATTGTGGATCTGGCCGCCGTGGTAGCCGATGGTCTTGCTGCCCGCGGCGGCGGCGGCGCCGGCATCGGTGAAGGTGCTGCCGGCGGCGATGTTGAGCTGGCTGGCGCGGTAGGGGTCATCCGAGGACGAGCCCGCGTAGCTGTTGCCCACCTCGATGCGGCCGTTGCCGGCGCTCCAGGTGGTGTTGCCATTGAGGTTGACGATCTGGCCGTAGCGCAGCGTGCTGATGCTGCCGCCGGCAAAGCTGGCCGGGCCGTTGACGTTGAGCGTGCCCTCGGCCGCGGCGGTGTTCCAGCCCAGCGTGGCGCTGCCGAAGCTGGCCGCCCCGGTGTTGAGCACGGCGGTGCCGCCGAGATAGCCGCTGGTCAGCGTGAGGGAGTTGATGCTGTGCGTGCCGGTGAGCTTGAGCTGGGCGCTGCTGTGGTTGAGCTCCCAGGCGCCACCGATGCTGGCATCGGCGGCCACGGTGGCCACGCCATTGCTGTTGAGCAGCACGCGGCCGGCGTTGGCGATGCGGCCGCCGGTGATGTCGGCATGGCCCAGGTTCAGCACCGCGCCGCTGGCCACGTTGATCTGGCCGCTGGACTGGCTGCGCAGACTGCTGTTGCCGTCGAGCATGAACGTGCCGCTGTTGACCTGCACCGTGCCGGTGTTGTTGAAGCCGTAGCTGGCGACGGTGGTGCCCACCCCGTTGCGCACATAGGTGCCGGCATTGTGGATCTGGCCGCCGTGGTAGCCGATGGTCTTGCTGCCCGCGGCGGCGGCGGCGCCGGCATCGGTGAAGGTGCTGCCGGCGGCGATGTTGAGCTGGCTGGCGCGGTAGGGGTCATCCGAGGACGAGCCCGCGTAGCTGTTGCCCACCTCGATGCGGCCGTTGCCGGCGCTCCAGGTGGTGTTGCCATTGAGGTTGACGATCTGGCCGTAGCGCAGCGTGCTGATGCTGCCGCCGGCAAAGCTGGCCGGGCCGTTGACGTTGAGCGTGCCCTCGGCCGCGGCGGTGTTCCAGCCCAGCGTGGCGCTGCCGAAGCTGGCCGCGCCGGTGGTGAGCACGGCGGTGCCGCCGAGGGTGCCGTTGGTGATGAACAGCCCGCCCACGCTGGTGTCGGCGGTCAACTGCACCGCATGGCTGCCGCCTTGCAGCGTGGCGGTGTCGCCGGCGCCGGGAACGCCCAGCAGCGACCAACGGCTGGCATCACCCCAGGTGCCGGAGCCGCCCAGCCAGACATGGTCCAGCGCGTGGGCCGGGCCCTGTGATGCCAGCAGTGCCCATGCCACAGCCTGAAGCCGCCATGTGTGCCGGGCGCTGCGTGCGCGTGGGCCCCTGCAGCCGCACGATGAAGAACCAATCACCCGCAGGCCGACCAGGCCCGACCGCTTGTTGAGACGCTTGGACATCGAATCACTCCCCAGAGGTTGAACGTACAGACTGGCGTGCCGAGGCGCGCCGCTTGATCTTGGTGCCCCGGTGTGGAGGCGCCAACGCGACCGATCGGCGCGACCGGTCAATCCCTTGCCCGTCCGGGCAATGAATTCGCATCGATGCGACAGGGCGCCCCCAGTTCGTGGGAGCGGGTGCGCGGCAGGCCCACCAGTGCGGCCGAGCGCAACAGCAGCGACACCATTTCGGCCTGCCGGCGTGTGCCCGTCTTGGCGAGCACACGCTTGATGTGCGCCAGCACGGTGTTGACCTGCACGCCCAGGCGGCCCGCCACCTGGGCCGTGCTCAGGCCACCTGCCAGTGCGCAGGCCACCGCGGCTTCGCTGGAGGTGAGGTCGAACATGGGTTGCAGCAATCCGGCGTCAACGGCGTGCTGCTCCGGATCGCACAGGGTCAGTTGCAACCGGGTGGCGCGTCCGGCAGGCGGCGCGAGGCGCACGCAGCGCAGCGTGAGCGGCAGCCGGCCGGGGCGAAGCAGCGCCGCTGCGGCCTGCCCGCGCGCGGCGGCCAGCACCAGGCAGTCTTCCAGCACGTCGGGCTGGTGCGGTGCGCGCAGCCATTGCCGATCCAGCCGCAGACTGTCGGCATTGGCATCCAGTACCTCATGCGCAGCCGGGCTGCATGCCTGGATCAGTGCTGCCCGCGACAGCAGCAGCCATGCGCCTGCCGGTGCCGCAGGCGGGTCAGCAGACCGCGACGACGCATCCACGCCGGCGGCGTCAGCCGGTGGTACCGGGGCAGAAGACTCTGCCTGGCGGTGCGGGACTGGCGTCTCGATGCGCGCCAGATGGCCAGAAGCTGTCCACATGCGTCCTCCCTGCCGGCACGGCGTGCCGTCCAGCAGGAAGACGCAGGTGCAGGCGTTTCGTCAGGCCACCGTGCGCACTTCACCCGCACCATGCAGGTTGCTGGTGCAACGCCCGCACAGCGTGGGGTGCGCGCTGTCATGGCCCACGTCATCGCGCCAGTGCCAGCAGCGCTCGCACTTCCTGGCGCTGCTGGGCGTCACCGTGATCGCCAGTTCGGGCCCTTCGGCCAGCTGGGCCACCGAGGTGATGAACACGAACTTCAGGTCATCGCCCAGGCCGGCCAGCAGCGCGTGCGTCTCGGGCGGCGCGGCCACGGTCACGTTGGCCTGCAGCGACGAGCCCACGCCGCCTTCTGTGCGCACGGCCTCGATGGCCTTGTTCACCGCATCGCGCACCTCGCGCACGGCGGCCCACTTGGCCAGCAGCGCGGCCTCGGGCGTGGCACCCACGTCGGCGAAGTTCCAGTAGGTCTGCAGGAAGATGCTGCCCTGACCCGGCGCGAAGATGGCCCAGGCCTCTTCCGCCGTGAAGCTGCAGAACGGCGCCATCCAGCGCAGCATGGCGTGCGTGATCTGCCACAGCGCGGTCTGCGCGCTGCGGCGTGCCAGGCTCTTGGGCGCGGTGGTGTAGAGGCGGTCCTTCAGCACGTCCAGATAGAACGCCCCCAGATCCTCCGAGCAGTACACCTGCAGCTTGGCCACCACGGGATGGAACTCATACACCTCGTAGTGCTTCAGGATCTCGGCCTGGAACTGCGCCGCACGCGCCAGCGCAAAGCGGTCGATCTCCAGCAGCTGCGCGGCCGGCACGGCATCGGTGGCGGGGTTGAAGTCGCTCACATTGGCCAGCAGGAAGCGCAGCGTGTTTCGGATGCGGCGGTAGGCGTCCACCACGCGGGCCAGAATCTTGTCGTCGCCGGCGATGTCGCCCGAGTAGTCGCTGGCCGCCACCCACAGGCGGATGATCTCGCCGCCTAGCTTCTGGCTCACCGCCTGCGGCTCGATGCCATTGCCCAGGCTCTTGCTCATCTTGCGGCCCTGGCTGTCCACCGTGAAGCCGTGGGTCAGCAGGCCGCGGTAGGGCGCGCGG
>CAYPDO010000307.1:0-5953 GCA_964409495.1 uncultured Bordetella sp. | reverse complement strand
GGCGGCCGGCGGGGGAGGAGGACGGCCGCTACTGTAGCGCCGCCGGCACCGGCCCGCGGCCGCGCGGGCACGGGCCACCGACATGACAGGGCGGTGAACTGGCCGGCGCGCGCCGGCTTTTTCGCGCAATGCGCGATGGGCTGCGGCGCGAAGCTAGCGCCATCGATGTGCGGCATCCGATGGCGCCGCGCACAAAAACCCCGGTCACGTTGGGAGAGCAGTCATGACCATGGCCAACCTGGATTTCACGGTGCGCCTCGTGCGCGGCGAGCGCGAGCTGCGCGAGGTGTGCGCGGTGCGTGCCCACTCTTACGGCCACCATGTGCCGGAGCTGCAGGCGGCGCTGCTGGCCCCCGATGCCACCGATCGCCTGCCCGGCACGGTGGTGCTGGTGGCGCGTGACAAGGCCACGGGCCGCGCCATCGGCACGGCGCGCATCCAGCGCAACCACCCGCAGCCGCTGGCCATCGAGGCCAGCGTGGCCCTGCCCCAGGCCGTGGCCGGCCAGACGCGGGCCGAGATCACGCGCCTGGCCATCGTGCCCGGCGCCGATGCGCTGGTGCGGCCGATGCTGGTCAAGGCCTGCTACCTGTATGCGGTGGCGGCACAGATCCGCTGGCTGGTGATCGGCGCGCGCAGCGAGGCACTGATCCGCATCTACCGCGGCCTGGGCTTTGCCGACCTGCTGCCCGGCGCCGGCCGCGTGCCGCTGGCCCATGCCGGCGGCCTGCCGCATGCGGTGCTGGCTTTCGACGTGGTGGCGGCCGAGCGCACCTGGCATGCGCTGCAGCACAACCTGTACCCGTTCATGGTGGAGACCTGGCACCCCGACCTGCAGCTGGTGGCCGACACTCCGGTGGACGAAGCCGCGCTCGGCCTGGCGGCCTGACCGCTCAGGTCGCGGCAGCGTCGCCGTTCGCCGCCGGCGGCGGCGCGCCGCGCCGCAGCATGGCCTCGCGCATGGCCTGGGCCAGCTGCTCGGGCGTGAAGGGCTTGCCCACCACCTCGTCCATGCCGCTGTCGAAGCAGGCGCGGCGCTCGGCGTCGGTGGTGGTCGCGGTGAGCGCCAGGATCGGGATGCGCGGCAAGCCCAGCACACGCTCCTGGCGGCGGATCTCGGCGGTGGCGGCCAGCCCGTCCATCAGCGGCATGCGGCAGTCCATCAGCACCAGGTCGGGCCGCTCGGTCTCGCGCAGCGCGTGGCCCACCGCCTGCTTGCCGTCGGTGACACGCTCGCTGCGCACGCCCAGGCCGTCGAGGAAGGCGTGCACGATCAGCGCATTGACCTCATCGTCCTCGGCCACCAGCACGCGGCGTGGCAGGCGGGCGTGGGTTTCCGGCGCGCTGGCGGGCCCGTCGCCGGGCTTGGCGGGGGGCAGCAGCGGCTCCACCGTGAAGCGCGCGCCGCGGCCGGGCAGGCTGATCACCTCGATGTCGCTGTGCATCGCATGGGCGATCTCGCGGGCGATCGTCAGGCCCAGGCCCACGCCCTCGGAGGACGGGCCCACGCGCCCCTCCTGGCCCTGCTGGAAGGCCTGGAAGATGCGCGTCTGCGAGGCCACGTCGATGCCCTCGCCGGTGTCGATCACGCTCAGGCGCACGCGGTCTGGCGCGGCGGCGGGGCCGGCTTCCAGCGTGATCGTGCCCTGCTCGGTGAACTTCACCGCATTGCCCAGCAGGTTGTTGAGCACCTGGCGCACGCGGGCGGCATCGCCGCGTACCCACTGCGGCCGCGTGAAGCCCAGGCGCAGCGTGAAGCCCAGCCCCTTGTCGGCCGCCCGCAGCGCAAACACCTCGCCCACCTGGTCGAGCAGGCCGGCCAGGTCGAAGGCCTCCTCGCGCAGCACGAAATGCCCGGCGCCGATGCGCGAGACATCCAGCAGGTCGTTGATCAGCGCCAGCAGGTGCGTGCCCGAGTCCTCCACCAGCTCCAGCCGCCGGGTGTTGAGCGGGTCGCGCGATTCCAGGTGGATCAGCCGGGTCAGCCCCAGCATGCCGTGCAGCGGGGTGCGCAGCTCATGGCTCACCTTGGCCAGGAAGCGGTCGCGTTCGGCGCTGCGGTCTTCGGCGAGCTTCAGCGCGTCCTCCTTCTGGCGCAGCAGCGTGGCGGCGTGCAGGCGCAGCAGCATGCCGCCGGTGAGCTGGCGCGAGGTGCCATAGGCCGTGCTCAGCAGCAGGGCGGCCAGGATCAGCTGGCCCGGCGCGCCAAACCAGCCCACCTCGTCGTGGCGCACGGCCAGGCCCAGCGCCATCGGCAGCAGCATCGGCAGCGTGTAGGCGGCCGTGGCGCCCAGGCGCACCTGCAGGCCGAAGGTGGCCACGCAGCTCACGCCGTCGAGCGCCGCCGTGGCCAGGGCCGCCACCGGCACCGGGCCGTGCACCAGATGCCAGCCGGCCAGGCCCCACAGGCCGCCGTCGAGTGCCAGCATGGTCAGCATCAGCCATTGCCAGTGCGGCCCGATGAAACCGGGGTGCACCTGGCGGTCGGCATGGCGGGCATACAGCTGGGCCAGCACGATGCGCGCCACGGCCACCGCCAGCTTGGCGCCCAGCCAGGGCAGCAGCAATGCGTCGGCCACCGTGCCGCGCAGGTGCCACACCAGCAGCGCCGCGAACAGCGTGGCCGCCACCGTGCCCACCCGTGTGTGCAGCAGCACCATGCGCAGCTGCTCGTGGGTGATCTGCGCGCGCTGGCCTTCGCTGAGGGTCAGCCCCAGATCGGAAGCGGCGCGGTCGAGCGCGGGCCGGATCGGCCAACGGTCACGGGGGGTCAGCGGAGGCTCCCGGCAGAGGTGGCGTCGGGCCTGCGGCGCCGGCAGGTGGATGCCGCCCGCGCCGTGGGCCGGGTCAGTATCGCCCAGAATGAACGGGCTCAGTCACCGCAGGGCGGCGGTGGCTGCGGCGCCCTGATCAGGGTGGGGGAGGCGCAGCCGCTGCAGGGGGACGGCCATGCGCCGCCGCGGCGCGCGGACGGTGGTGGCATCATCGCGCGCTCGTTGACCCCCGCACTCCGCGGCGCCCCACGAAGGCTGCCGCCCTTTGCCGCCTCATCCATGGACGCCACCACCAACCCTCTGCTGCTTGCCGGCGACGACACGCTGGGCCTGCCGGACTTCGCGCGCATCCGCGCCGAGCATTTCGCCCCCGCCTTCGAGTGCGCGATGGCGCTGCACCGTGCCGACATCGCGGCCATCACCGCGCAGGACGCGCCGCCCGACTTCGACAACACCGTGGCCGCCTTCGATCGCGCCGGCGCGCTGCTGGCGCGCGTGGAGGCGGTGTTTCACAACCTGGCGACCTCGGCCACCACGCCCGAGCTGCAGGCCGTGCAGCGTGACCTGGCGGCGCCGCTGGCCGCGCACTGGAGCGCGGTGCAGCAAGATCCGGTGCTGTTCGCGCGCATCGACGCCGTGCACGCGCGCCGCGCCGAGGCCGGCGCCGCGCTGACGCCCGAGCAGCAGCGCCTGGTCGAGCGCCTGCACCGCGACTTCCAGCGTGCCGGCGCGCAGCTGCCCGAGGCCGCGCGTGCCGAGTTCGCCGCACTCGCGCAGCAGCATGCGCAGCTGACCACGCGCTTTGCGCAGAACGTGCTGCACGACGAGGCCGGCTACACCCTGGCGCTGCCCGACGAGGCGGCGATGGCCGGCCTGCCCGACTTCGTGCGTGCCGCGGCCAGCCAGGCGGCCGCCGAGCGCGGGCTGGCGCATCCGGTGATCACGCTGTCGCGTTCGCTGATCGTGCCCTTCCTGAGCTATTCATCGCGGCGCGACCTGCGCGAGGCCGCCTGGCGCGCCTGGGTGGGCCGTGGCGAGCAGCCGGGCGAGCATGACAACCGCGGCGTGGTGCGCGAGATCCTGGCGCTGCGCCGGCGCCAGGCGGCGCTGATGGGCCAGGCCTGCTATGCCGACTTCAAGCTGGCCGACACCATGGCGCAGACGCGCCAGCGCGTGTGGGCGCTGCTCGACGAGGTGTGGCAGCGTGCCTTGCCGGCGCTGGCGCGCGAGCGCGCGCTGCTGCAGGCGGCAATGGCCGAGGCCGGCGCCGGCCATGCGCTCGAGGCCTGGGACTGGCGCTTCTGGGCCGAGCGCGTGCGCCAGCAGCACTACGCGCTGGACGATGCCCAGCTCAAGCCCTACTTCGCGCTGCCCAACATGGTGGCGGCGGCCTTCGACTGTGCGCAGCGCCTGTTCGGCATCGTGCTGCGCCGGCGTGCCGACCTGCAGGCCTACCACCCCGACGTGGATGTGTACGAGGTGCTGCCCGAGGCCGGCGGCGCGCCGCTGGGCCTGTTCCTGCATGACAACTTCTCGCGGCCGGCCAAGCGCAGCGGCGCCTGGATGAGCACGCTGGCCGTGCAGCACCGCAATGCCGACAGCACCGGAGGCGCGGCGGCGCCCGTGGTGCTGAACAACAACAACTTCGCCAAGGCCGCGCCGGGCCAGCCCACGCTGCTGTCGCCCGACGACGTGCGCACGCTGTTCCACGAGTTCGGCCACGGCCTGCACGGCCTGCTGTCGGACGTGGGCTACAAGCGCCTGTCGGGCACGCGGGTGCTGCGCGATTTCGTCGAGCTGCCGTCGCAGCTGTTCGAGCACTGGGGCACCGAGCGCGAGGTGCTGCGCCGCCACGCCCGCCACTGGCAGACCGGTGAGGCCCTGCCCGAGACGCTGATCGACCGGCTGGAGGCGGCGCGCCGCTTTGGCCAGGGCTACGAGACGGTGCGCTACACCGCCAGCGCCATCGTCGACCTGGCCGCGCACGAGAGCACCGAGCCCATCGACGACATCGTGGCCTTCGAGCAGCAGGTGATGGCCGCGCGCGGCCTGCCGGCCGACACCGGGCTGAACCACCGGCTGCCGCACTTCCAGCACCTGTTCGCGGGCGACAGCTATGCCGCCGGCTACTACGTGTACCTGTGGGCCGAGGTGCTGGAGGCCGACGCCTTCGACGCCTTCACCGAGGCCGGCAGCGCCTTCGACGCCGCCACCGCGGCGCGCCTGAAGGCCTGTATCTACAGCCGTGGCGACAGCGTGGAGCCCGGCGCCGCGTTCCGCGCCTTCCGCGGCCGCGATGCGGTGATCGAGCCGATGCTGCGCGAGCGCGGCCTGATCTGAGCGGGGCCGGCATCAACCCAGCGGCCGCCGCGGAACCGGCTCTGCCGGGCCGCTGGCGGTGCCCGCCTGGGGGGGAGGTGGCGCAGCCGCTGCGGGGGGGAGCGTGGGCATCGGCCCGAACAGCGTGTCGAGCGCCAGCAGAAATGCCGCCATGTCCAGCGGCTTGGTCCAGTAGCCGTCGAAGCCGGCCGCCTGGGCGCGGCGGATGTCTTCGGGCATGGCGTTGGCCGACAGCGCGATGCAGCGGATGCCGGCGGTGGCCTCGTCGGCGCGCAGCTGGCGCAGCACCTCGTGGCCGTCCATGTCGGGCAGGTGCATGTCCAGCAGGATCAGCTGCGGCAGCTGCGCGCGCGCTGCCAGCAGGCCGCTGGCGCCATCGCCGGCGGCGATGAACTGCAGGTCGGGCCGGCGCGCCACCAGCTCCTGCACGATCAGCACGTTGACCTCGTTGTCCTCGATGTAGAGCAGGCGTCCGTTGCCGCCGCGCTGCGGCGGCAGGGCGTCGCCCGGCAACACCGCTGACCGCGCCGACGACGGGGCCTGGCTGAGCGGCAGCCGCACCTCGAAGCTGCTGCCTTCGCCCGGGCGGCTGTGCACGCGCACCTCGCCGCCCATCTGCTGCACCGCGCTCTTCACGATGGCCAGGCCGATGCCGGTGCCGGCGATGCCGTCGCGCTCGGCGCCCAGGCGGTTGAAGGGCTCGAACAGCCGGGCCATCTGCGCCTCGCTGAGGCCGCGGCCGGTGTCGTGCACGGTGAGCACCAGGTGCTCGTCGGCCACGCGGCTGCGCACCGTCACGCGGCCGCCGGGCCGGTTGTACTTGATGGCATTGCTCAGCA
>CAYPDO010000306.1:0-5976 GCA_964409495.1 uncultured Bordetella sp. | reverse complement strand
GCGTGAGCACCGCGGTGGGCTCGTCGAGGATCAGGATGCGCGCGCCGCGGTACAGGGCTTTGAGGATCTCCAGGCGCTGGCGCTCGCCCACCGGCAGTTCTTCCACCGCCAGATCCAGCCGCACCTGCAGGCCGGTGTCGCGCATCAGGGCTTCCAGCTTCTCGCGCACCACGGCGCGCGCCGGCGCCAGGCGCCAGTGGGCTTCAGCGCCGAGCATGATGTTGTCGAGCGCCGACAGCGGCTCCACCAGCATGAAGTGCTGGTGCACCATGCCGATGCCCAGCGCAATGGCCTCGCGCGAGCCGGGGATCTGCACCTCGCGGCCCTCGATGGCGATGCTGCCCGCCTCGGCCTGGTAGAAGCCGTACAGCACCGACATCAGCGTGGACTTGCCCGCGCCGTTTTCGCCCACGATGCCATGCGCCGTGCCCGCGGCCACCGTGAGGTTCACATCACGGTTGGCCTGCACCGCGCCAAAGCGCTTGCAGATGCCGCGCATCGCGACGGCCGGCGGAAGAGTGGAAATGGCTTGCATTCAGTCCCAGGGGGACAGGCCGCGCAGCGGCCAGGGGTGCGGTGAGGATCGGAGCCGCTGAACCCGATCCGGGTTGCCCGGTCGGGTTCGGTCAGCCCCTCGGGGGCCGGCGCCAGGCGCCGGGGGCCGTCAATACTTGCAGGCGTTGTCGGCCATGTAGTCGGCCACCTTGATCTTGCCGGCAATGATGTCGGCCTTGGCGGCATCCACCTTCTTCTTCATGTCGGCCGTCACCAGCTTGGCGTTGTGCTGGTCCATCGCGTAGTCAACGCCACCTTCCTTCAGGCCCAGCACGGTCAGCTGGCCGGGGTTGGTCTTCTTGAACAGGTTGTACACCGCCACGTCCACGCGCTTGACCATGCTGGTCAGCATCACGCCGGGGTGCAGGTGGTTCTGGTTGCTGTCCACGCCGATGGCCAGCTTGCCACCGTCCTTGGCGGCCTGGTACACGCCCACGCCGGTGCCGCCGGCGGCGGCGAAGACCACGTCCACGCCCTTGGCGAACTGCGCCTTGGCCAGCTCGCTGCCGCGGGTGGGGTCGTTCCAGGCCGCGGGGGTGGTGCCGGTCATGTTGCTGGTGACCTCGGCCTTGGGGTTGGCGTACTTGGCGCCCTGCTCGTAGCCGCACTGGAACTTGCGGATCAGCGGGATGTCCATGCCGCCGACGAAGCCCACCTTGCCGGTCTTGCTGGCCAGCACGGCCAGCATGCCCACCAGGAACGAGCCCTCGTGCTCCTTGAACACCACCGATTCCACGTTGGGCAGCTTGACCACCGAATCGATGATCGCGAACTGCTGCTTGCCGAAGGCCTTGGCCACCTTCTCCACCGTGCTGGCCTGCGCGAAGCCGACGCCGACGATCGGGTTGGCCCCCTTGTCGGCCATGCGGCGCATGGCCTGCTCGCGTTGCGCCTCGTTGCTGATCTCGAAATCGAGGTAGCCCTTGCCGGCTTCCTTCTTCCAGCGCTCGGCCCCCTGGTAGGCGGCCTCGTTGAAGCTCTTGTCGAACTTTCCGCCCATGTCGTAGATCACGGCCGGGTCGGCCTGGGCCACGGTGGCGCCCAGGGCCAGGGTGGCGGCCAGGGTCAGGCGGATGCGCAGCGGTTGGTTCATGTCGGGATCGTCCCCAGGGGTTGCTTGACGTGGCGGGCAGGATAGCAAGACTCGCGCCGCTGCCGGCCCCGTGCTTGCATTCATGTGCGGGGCCGCCGGGCGGCATGCCGCCCTCCCCTCGCGGACGGGCCAATTGTCGGCGCAGGACATGGCCGGCCGAGTAGCATCGCGCGATGCCGACGGCCGACGCTCCCCTCCCCGACGACGACACCGCGCTGCTGCGCCAGGCCCAGCGCCTGCCCAAGGTGCTGCTGCACGAGCACCTGGACGGCGGCCTGCGCGTGGCCACGCTGCTCGAGCTGCTGCGCCAGCGTGGCATCGACGCCCCGGCCCCCGATGTGGAGACGCTGGCCGCCTGGTTCGACGCGCGCGCCCATGCCGGCTCGCTGGTGGAGTACCTGCGCGGCTTCGCGCTCACGGTGGCGGCGATGGCCACGCCCGAGGCGCTGGAGCGCGTGGCCTTCGAGGCCGCGGAAGACGCGCGCGCCGAAGGCTGCGTGCTGGCCGAGTTCCGCATCGCGCCGCTGCTGTTCGAGGAGCACGGCGTGGGTGGCGACGCGGCGGTGGAGGCCCTGCTCGACGGCTTGTCGCGCAGCCCGCTGCCCAGCGGCCTGATCGTCTGCGCGATGCGCCACGAGAGCGACGAGCGCATCGCCCATGCCGCCGATCTGGCGCTGCGCTTTCACCACCGCCCGGGCCGGCCCGGTGCGGCACGCGTGGTGGGCTTCGACCTGGCCGGCCCCGAGGCCGGCTGGCCGGCCGGCCGCCATGCCGCGTTGCTGGCACGCGTGCGTGACGCCGGGCTGGGCCTCACGCTGCATGCCGGCGAGGCCGATGCCGGCGCCCGCGTGCTCGAGGCCGCCCGCCTGGGTGCCAGCCGCGTGGGCCATGGCGTGCGCCTGGCCGACCTGCTGGACGATCCCGGCGCCACGCAGGTGCTGGCCGAGGTCAAGGCGCATGGCATCCACCTGGAGATCTGCCCGACCAGCAATGTGCACACCGGCGCCGCGGCCTCGCTGGCCCTGCACCCGATGCACCGGCTGTGGCAGGCCGGCGTGTCGCTGTCCTTCCACACCGACAACAGGCTGATGTCGCGCATCGACCATGCCGGCGAGGCCGCCAACCTGGTGCGTGCCGGCTTCGGCTGGGGCGATCTGGTGCACATGGGCCTGGACGCGGCGGCCGCCTCGTTCCTGCCCGAGGCGGCGCGCAACGAGGCGCGGCGCCAGCTGCAGGACTGGGCCGAGCTGGAGCGGCTGCCGCCGGCGCGGCCGGGTGCGGCGGCTTAGGCGACGGCCAAGAAAAAACGGCGCACCGTCTGCACGGTGCGCCGCTGTGGCGCCAAGGGGCGCGGGGCCGGTGGCCCGCGCGCGGATGCTTACTGGAAGTCGGCGCTCAGGCTCAGCGTGATCAGGCGCGGCGCACCCAGGTAGTAGGTGGGCGCCGAGCCGTTCACGGTGCCCACGCCGCTGACGACATAGTTCACCGCATTGGCGCCGGTGCCCGAGCTCGGGTTGCGGTACTTGGTGTTGCCGATGTTGCTGATGTTCAGGCGCAGCGTCGGGCTCTTGACCATGCCCATGTCGGCGAACTTGTAGCCGAAGTCGAGGTCGCCGGTGGTGTAGGCCGGGGTTTCCTCGTCGTTCATCAGCGTGGCGTACTGCTTGCCGGTGTGCTTGAGCTTCAGGCGCGCGTAGTACGGGCCCGAGGCGTATTGCAGCGCGGCGCCGATCATCACCTCGGGCGTCAGCGTCATCTGCTTGCCGCTGGTGGGCAGCAGCACCGACTTGGCCGGGATCGCGGCCGTGGTGCCGCTGGCCGCCACGGCGGCGGTGGCCGACGGCAGGTCGTCCTTGAGCTTGCTCTTTTGCAGCGTCAGCGAACCGTAGACGGTGAAGCCGCCGAAGAACGGCGCCGAGCCCGCCTCCAGTTCCAGGCCGCGGTTGCTGGTGCGGCCGGCGTTGGCGTACACCGACACCAGGGTGTTGGGGTCGGTGGCATTGGCCTGGCGGTTCTTGAAGTCGGCGTTGAACAGCGTGGCCGACAGCGAACCCAGGTTGGTCTGCAGGCGGTAGCCCAGGTCCAGCATCACCGAGGTCTCGGGCTTGATCTCGGCAATGGTGGTGACCACGCCGTTGGTGTTCTTCACGCTGGAGCCGGTGAACGCGAAGTTGGGCGGCGCCTTGAAGTTCTTGGCGATGTTGGCAAACACCTGCTGCTGCTTGTCCACGTTGAAGCGCACGCCCACCTGCGGCAGCACCTCGTTGTAGTCCTTCACGAAGCGGAACGTGGGGATGCTGCCCTGGCCTTCGCTGGCGAAGGCCGTGACATCGCGCGTGACCTGCGGTGCGCGGATTGACATCGTCAGCAGGCCGCGGTCGCCCATGAAGCTCATGTTGTCGCTGGCATAGGCCTGCCAGGCGGTGCTCTTGGTGTCCCAGTCGCGGCCCTGGTAGCAGGCGCCGGTGCTGCGCTTGATGCAGTCACGCAGCCAGATGTCGGCCGGCGAGCCGTCGGCGTTGATCTGCGTGAGCGGCTGGGTCTGGCGGTGGTCGGCGCGCTCGTACCACAGGCCGAACTTCAGCGCGTGCTCACCCCAGGTGGTGTTGAGCTCGGCGGTGACGCCGGGGCGGCGCGTGCGGGTGACGCTGGCGCGGCCCACGCGCACGGTGTCCAGCGTGTCGCCGTCGCGGTTGATGTCCACGGCGCCGCCGGTCAGGCCGGTGGCCTCGGAGGTGGCGCGCTCGCTCCAGCCGCCGTTGCCGAAGCCGTACCAGAGGTAGGGCTGCACCTTCAGGTAGGTGTCCTTGGCCACCTTGAACGAGCCCGACACCGACACGATGGCGTTCTCGAACGGGTTCAGCGACATGCCGTAGTAGATGGGCGAAGCCTGCGCCGATTCCACCTGCGCCGTGCCGTTCACGCCGGCGACGCGCGGCTTGAAGGTGCTGGCGAAGTCGTACTTGTAGCCCTTGGAGTTCAGCTCCGCGAGCGTCATGTTGTAGATGTTGTTGTTGACCGCGCGGTTGTAGACGAAGGAGCCGAGGATCACGTTGTCCTGGTCGAGGTCGAAGCGGAACGCGGCATCCAGGTGGTCACGCTTGGCCTCGCCCTCGCCCTTCCACTTGTCGGCCTGGCTGTGCGACAGGCTCACGAACACCTTGCCGCGGTTGCCGGCGAAGCGGCCACTGTCCACGCGCAGGAAGGTGCGGCTGAGGTTCAGACCGCCCACGGTCTGGACCACGCGCACGCGCTGCTTGTCTTCCGGATCGCAGGTGCTGATGCTGACGTTGCCGCCGGTGGCGCCGGCGTGCGGCGACTCGGAGTCCGGGCTGCCCTGCGCCACGCTCATGGTGCAGACGTTTTCCTGGTCGATGTATTCCTGCGGGTAGACCGCGAAGTTGCCGGAGTCATTCACCGGCACGCCGTTGATGGTGAAGCCCAGCTGGTCGCTGTTGAAGCCGCGCACCGACAGGCCGCCGCCGAACAGGCCGGTGGCATCGTGGTTGAAGGTGTTGATGCTGGGCAGCAGGGCCAGTGCCTGGTAGGGGTTGCCGGTGGCACGGTCCTTCTCGGTGGCCGCCTTGGTGACGGTGCTGCGCGCCTTGGCCACGTCTTCCTTGAGCATCTGGCCAGCGCCCAGACGGTCGCCCTGGCCGGTGATGACCACCGTGCCGATGCGCACGTTGTCGTCCTTGGCGCGCGGCTGGTCTGCCTCGTTGGTGGCCTGTTGGGCGAAGGCCGACGCGGCGGCGCCCGTCAGCAGGACGGCCAGGGCGCGCGCCATCGGCGTGACACGGAAGGTTGAGCGGTGTTGCATGTGGAGGGCTTTCGGAACCGATCGGGTGGCAGAAAACTTCGATTCTTGGGGGAGAGCTTGACAAAAGGATGATCCTTTCGGACCACGTTGCAAAGCAGCAACATTGCAAGTCCAGTGCCATCGACAGCCCGATTCAGCCGTCGCCCCCGCAACATAGGGGGGCGCCACGGCATGGCGCCTGCGCCGGCGCCGGACGGGCCGGCTCCCTAGAATCAGCGGCAACCGTTCCACGTCGAGGCCACCATGGTTCCGCACCTCATCACCGCACTCACCGGCCCGATCAACGAGCTGGAGGCACGCGTCCTCGACTCCATGCCGGCCATCGAGCGCTGGTTCCGCCTGGAATGGATGGAGCACACGCCGCCGTTCTACACCTCGGTGGACTTGCGCAACGCCGGCTTCAAGCTGGCCCCGGTGGACACCGAGCTGTTTCCCAGCAGCTTCAACAACCTCACGCCCGAGATGCTGCCGCTGGCGGTGCAGGCGGCGATGGCGGCGATCGAGAAGA
>CAYPDO010000305.1:0-5994 GCA_964409495.1 uncultured Bordetella sp. | reverse complement strand
GCTCGTCGGCCGGGATCACCTCCGCGATCGCGCCGCCGCGCTTGACGAACTTGAACCCACTTCACGCGGTGATTGGGGCGGTGAATTGTCAGTCGGCTGACGACTGCTACCTCAGATCAGCGACGCAACGTGACGCCGATTGAGGCCCAGAGCATCCTTGAGGACCTTGCGACCGGCAAGGACCCAACCAATGGGCAGAGCCTGCCAACTGGTGGGCCTCTACACACCCCCTACGTCATGCAGGCGCTGTATCTCGGCGCCATGGCACTGGCGCGATCCCCGTCGCAGCAAAAGCTCAATTCGACCGGTACAGGCCCGCGCACCCACCGGAAGCGCAAACTCGATCCCGACGCCCGAAGGTCTGGCAAGTGGTGGTCGGCGGCCGAGGACGGTCGCTTGCTTGCGGCCTATGATGCTGGCGTGTCCATCATCGATTTGGCCAAGCGGCACGGGCGCACGAGGTTCGCCATTGCGGGTCGGCTGGTGGACGAAGGGCGTGACGGCAAACTCTCGGAGGTGTTCGGGAGTGCGAACGACGACTCCGATGAGGTCGGCGACGGTGAATCCTCCGAGCAAGAACTCCCAATCTGACCTTGGTGCCGGCATGCAGCGACCAAGCGCTCAGAACAGTGGTGAAACGCGTCAAGTTGATGCCGCCGTTGTCGCAGTCATTCCCGAGTTCCACCAGGCGAAGGTTCGCGACGACGACGGTCACCTCTATGCGATCACTCTCAAGACCGGTGGCGTCGACCTGCTGTCGCTTCGGGAGGGCCAGATCGTTCGGTGCGTCGTAACCGTCAAACTGCCTCGCGTCCTCAGGGCAGAGGTGGTCGCGTAACGAGCGGCGGCTAGGGCGGGTTGCCCGCGCCAGACGCCTTGGCGCGCAGTCCTTCCCACAACTTTCCTGCGCCAAGAAGCACGGCCTTCAGGTCAGCCCGCAGCGCTGCCGATTCCAGAGCTTGTTTGCTCATCGTGCTGTGCGCCGACAGCGCGTCGATGATGGCCCCTTCGAGTTCCTTGTCGAGGTCCGGCGAGTTGTCGAACTGTTCCTTGGTGTTGTTCAGCGCCTGCTCGGCCAGCTTCTCCGACTCCATCAGCTTGCCCTTGATCACGTCGTTGACGTAGACCAGCTTGTCGCCAGGCGTCAAGTCTCCCTCGAACAGGTCGTTCAACTTGGCTATCAGCTCTGCGAGCGCCACCTTTGACTTGTCCTGCACCTGGCCGGACCCGATGTCGTCAGTCGGATCGATCTTCACGGCCTCGCCCTGCGCGAGGTTCAAGGTGGGGTCACCCATGCTCTTGATCGTGTACGCCGTCAGCTTCAGGGCCGACAGGTCAACGCCATCCCGCTCGCGCCCGTAGTTCAGCAGCGGGTGCAACAGTCTGAAGAAGATCGACCGCTTCTCGATTTCGGTGTTGCCGTAGTCGAAGATTTGCGACAGGAAGCCGTAGACGCGCACGAACGCCGCGATGTCGTTCTTGAACAGGATGAGCGAGTCCATCGTGTCCTTTGATCCCTTCGCCTTCTTCGCGTCCTCCCCCGCAGCCTGCCACTCCTTCTTGGCCTGGCCATACGCGGTGAGTAGCCGGCTTGCTACCGGGAGAAGCGCTGCGTCCAGGTCGGAGGTCGAGGCCTTCTTCCCCTTGAGGACGACGGCTACAACCCGGTCTACCTCAAAGGTGTCGTAGAGGGCTTGCTCGTCGAGCTTCGACTTCAGCTGGTGCACGATGTACGGGTCCGTCACGCCCGAAAGCTCTGCCGTCTCGTAGTAGGGCTTGAATGCCGCAAGGATGTCTGCCGGGTCGTTCACGAAGTCGACGACGTAGGTTTGGTCCTTGCCCGGGTAGCAGCGGTTCAAGCGCGACAGCGTCTGCACGGCCTGGATGCCGGCAAGGCGCTTGTCCACGTACATGGCGCACAGCAGGGGCTCGTCAAAGCCTGTCTGGAACTTGTTGGCAACAAGCAGCAGCTGGTAGTCACCGCCCTTGAAAGCTTCTCGAATGCCTTGTCCCCCGAGCTTCGGGTTCAGCTCCTTGCTGTGCTCGGTGAATGGTTCCGGTCCGCTCTCCAGGTCGATCACCTCGCCAGAGAACGCGACCAGCGCCTCGATCTTGTAGCCGTGCTCAGCGATGTACTTGCGCGTGGCCTTCTGCCAGCGCACCGCTTCCTTGCGACTGCCGGTGACCACCATGGCCTTGGCCGTACCACCCAGCAGCGCCGCGACATGCTTTAGTTAGTGCTCGACGACAACTTGAACCCGCTGCGCGATGTTGTACTCGTGCAGCCGCACCCACCCCATGATGCCCTTCATGGCCTCTGAGCGGTCGACCTCCGTTGACTCGATCGTCTTGCCTTGATGGGCGAGAGAGAACGCCACCTTGTACGAGGAGTAGGTCTTCAGGACATCCAGGATGAAGCCTACCTCGATCGCCTGGCGCATCGAGTAGACGTGAAACGGCTCGGGGATGTTGTCGGGCGCGGGTGTGCGCGTTGGGTCCGGTCTAGTTCCGAACAGGTGAAGCGTCTTGTCCTTGGGGGTCGCAGTGAATGCGACGTAGGTGATGCCTGCATCCTCGCCACCGGCCTTGGCCGCCATCTGCGCGGTCAGGATGTCCTCGGTCGCCACGTCGCCGCCGTCCTGCAACTCAGCGAGTTCGGCTGCACTCAGCACCAACTTGAGCTTGGCAGCCGTCTCGTTCGTCTGTGACGAATGGGCTTCGTCGGCGATCACGGCGAAGCGCTTGCCCTTGGTCGCCGTGAGCTTGCGCACCTCCTCCAGTGCGAAGGGGAAGGTCTGGATCGTGCACACCACGATCTTCTTGCCAGCGGACAGCGCCTCGGCCAGTTCCTTGCTCTTGCTCGCCCCCTCGCCGCTGATGATGGCGACCACGCCCTGCGTGCGCTCGAACGACATGATCGCTTCGCGCAGTTGATCGTCCAGGACCGTGCGATCGGAGATCACGATCACGGTGTCGAAGACCTTGTGGTCCTGAGCATCGTGAAGGTCGGCGAGGAAGTGCGCCGTCCACGCGATGGAGTTCGTCTTTCCCGAACCCGCAGAGTGCTGGACCAGATACTTGCCGCCTGGCCCTTCCTGCGTCACCGCAGCCACGAGCTTTCTGGTGACCGTGAGCTGGTGATAGCGCGGAAATATCCACCCGACGAGTTGCTTCTTCGTGTTCTTCACGGGCACCAGGTAGCGCCCAAGAATTTGCAGGAAGCTGTCGCGCTGCCACACCTCACGCCACAGGTAGTCGGTGGCGATGCCTGCCTTGGGTGGGTTGCCGGCACCGCCAGTGTTGCCTTGGTTGAAAGGCAGGAACGTCGTGTCCAGGCCGGCCAGCCGAGTCGCCATTGCCGCTTCAGTGTTGCTGACTGCAAAGTGCACGAGTGCGCCGCCCGGAAAGGCCAGCAACGGCTCCGGTGCGTTCTTGGGCTTGTAGGCCGGCTCGCGGTCTGTCTTGTACTGATAGATGGCGTCCTGCACGCTCTGCGTGTAGTGGCTCTTCAACTCACACGTGGCCACCGGGATGCCGTTGAGGAACAGCACGAGGTCAACGCTGTTCTCGTGGTGGACCGAGTAGCGCACCTGCCGGACAACGCGAAGGCGATTGGCGGCATACCTCGCCTGAAGGTCGGCGTTCATGCCCAACGCGGGCTTGAACTGACACATGGCGATCGACTGCTTGAGGCCGATCATCTCGAAGCCAAGGCGCAGAACGGACAGCGTTCCCTGGCTGTCCAGAGCTTTGCGAAGTCGATCAGCTACCAGCCTGGGTGCTGAGGTCCCGTGGCTCTTCTCAATTGCGTCCCACGTCTTGGGCTGGCTAGCTTTGATCCACGCGGCCACGTCGTCGACCAACAGGGCTTGAGCGCGGTCGTATCGGCCGGCATCGCCTTCGTCATGCAGCCAACCGGCGGCGGCCAAGTCGGCGCAGATTTCGTCCTCGAAGTGGATTTCCTTGTGGATCGTGCTCATCGTTAGAGCCCGATCGCCTTCTTCAACAGACCGATCGCAACGGCCGTTCCGCTTTTCTGGAGGAGCTGGCCAAGAAGTGCATAGGCCTCTGCGCCGCCGTCGCCAAGCTCCAACGTCAACGATCCGCCTGTCTTGACTCCGAAGTGATGCGCCATGCCTTCGTACTCCGTCTTCGTTCGCTTGTCGCTGGGCACTGCGCGCAACTCGGCATACCGAGCTACCGCGATCGTTGCCAGCCTCTCGCCGCTGGTTTCGCAGGAACGCTTGCTGTCGCCCTGCCAGTGCACGAGAACGTAGCCGTTCTCATTGTCCTCGTCCTCCTCGACGGCATAGATCATGGTGCCATCGACGAGGCTCCGTGCAGCGATTTGCTGCCGCTCCAGAACGACGTGTTCGTAGAGCGGGTACAGACCGCCGATGAAGTTCACGATCCTCAGGCTCAGGCTGTTGCGCATCGCAGGTCCCTTTCCATTTCTTGGCACGACTAAGCCGCCACCTTGCTCTCAGCGGACAGGGTGCGTACATCGATCTTTCCTGTGATTGCTGCCGAGATGAGCGCCGAACGCCGCTCGCGCAAGATCGAGATGCAATCCTCGGCGGCAGAGATCGTGTCGGAGATCGCCCTATCGGAATCGTCCAGGTGCGCCATGATCGCCTCGACCTCGTCCTTCGGTGGCAAAGGCACGACGATGTCCTTGAACTCTTCCCAGTACAGACGCAGCCGGAAGTCCGTGACTCCTCTCGAACGTCCGCGCATCTCCTCGATTGCATTGGGTGTCCTCAGGACGCGCTCGATGAATGAAGTCGGGAATTCGGTGCGAGGACGGGCAACCACGTAGGCCGGGCTGACCATGCCCTCGACGGTCACGCTCCCGAATCCCCCCTGCCACGCGCGCATCATGTTGTAGACCAAGTCGCCGGGTGCAACTCGCTTGTACTTGGTCTTGTCGTCGCTGCGGGTCACCTTTCTGTCGAGAGCCTCCTCGTCGAGTTCGTCGTCCGAAACGCCGTCGTGAATCGATACGGTCAGGACTGGAAGTTCATCGCTTCCTCGTTCGTCTGTGTCGGCGAATAGGTTGGCAAGGCGCGACGTTTGCCAGTGCGTCGGCACCTTGCCAAGCCAAGCGACTCCCGAGTCTGTCAAAGTGTCTGTCAAATCGAGGCCCTTGGTCACGGCACGCGCCACCACGGCCTGGCGCTTCTCTTTCAGCAAGTCAATCAGGCGCTGCTGCTCCTTGACCAATTCATCAATCTTCGCCGCTTCACCACGCACAAAGGCGACGATTACCTGCTGCTCTTTGAGTGGAGGAATCGCTACGAACATGCCAGTGATGGCTGCTTGGCCAATGTTCAACATCGAACTGCTCGCACCCGATGCTGCTGCCTCGATTACCCCCCGGGAAGCTGGCGTCGAGAGGCAATGGGCAATGAACGCCGGTTCGCAGCTTTCCTCATCGACTCTGAGACGATAGAGCTTGTCGCAAAGCATGAGGCGCTCAAAATCAACATCAGCCACCGCCACACTGCCCACCAACTCCCGGGTGTTGGCTCTGGATACCAACACGTCCCCTTTGCGAATCGAGAGTTCTGGCAGCGGTTCTAAGGAGGATGGGAGTGCCTTGTTTTCAGACGGATCAAATGATCCACCGTTTACGCACCCCACTTTGAGCACGCCCCACTTGCCGGCCTCCGCTGGGTAGTTCTCGCACTGCGGGCTCCAGCCTTGGGTGATCGACTTCAAGCAGCGCTTGACGGGGACCACCTGCCAATGCTCGGGAACATCTCCAAGGTGCGCGATGTGCGAGGGTCTGTAGGCCGGGTATCGCCGAAAACTCACGCCGACAGCCCCTCGATCATGGCCTTGATGCGGTCGGTCACCTTCTTCAAGTCCGCATCAATCGCAGCGAGTTCCCGAGGTGGCTCGAAGACGTAGAAGTGCCGGTTGAACGGAATCTCGTAGCCGACTTTCGTCTTTTCGTGGTCGATCCAGGCGTCGGGAGCATGAGGCAGGACC
>CAYPDO010000304.1:0-6031 GCA_964409495.1 uncultured Bordetella sp. | reverse complement strand
CTGGCCACCGGCGGCGCGCTGGTGGTGGGCTGGGGCATGCTGCCGCCGCGCCAGCGCCTGGTGGGCAGCCAGCCCCTGCCCACCGCGGCCGGCGAGCAGGCCTTCAATGGCTGGGTGAAGATCGGCGCCGACGATGCCGTCAGCATCGTGCTGGCGCGCAGCGAGATGGGCCAGGGCGTGAGCACCGCACTGGCCATGGTGCTGGCCGACGAGCTGGATGCCGACTGGGCCCGTGTGCGCACCGAGATGGCGCCGGTGGATGCCATCTACAACAACCTGGCCACGGTGGTCGACGGCCTGCCCTTCCACCCTGACGACCAGGGCGTGGCCAAGCGCCTGGCCGGCTGGCTGACCGCCAAGGCCATGCGCGAGATCGGCCTGATGGTCACCGGCGGCTCGTCGAGCATCAAGGACCTGTGGCTGCCGATGCGCCAGGCCGGCGCCGCGGCGCGCGCGATGCTGGTGGCCGCGGCCGCCGCACACTGGGGCGTGCCGGCCGGCGAGATCATCGTGCAGCGTGGCGTGGTGGAGCATGCGCGCAGCAAGCGCCAGCTGCGTTTCGGCCAGCTGGCCGAGCGCGCCGCCGCCCTGCCGCTGCCCGCCAACCCGCCGCTGAAAACCCCGACCCAGTTCACGCTGATCGGCCAGACACCGCCGCGCCGCGACGCCGCGGCCAAGCACGACGGCACGGCGCGCTTCGGCCTGGATGTCAACCCGCCCGGCCTGCTGTACGCCAGCGTGGTGATGAACCCGCAGCTGGGCGGCGGCATGGCGTCGTTCGATGCGCAGGCCGCGCTGGCCCTGCCGGGCGTGAAGACCGTGGTGGCCGTGCCGGCGCTGCGCGGATCCACCGCCGGCTATGCCGCCGTGGCCGACACGCCCTGGCATGCCATGCAGGCCGCCCAGGCCGTCAAGCCGCAGTGGACCGACGGCCCGGCCGCCACGCTCGACAGCGCCGGCATCCACCGCCAACTGGGCGAGGCGCTGGCGGCCGACCCCGGCTTTGCCTACTACAAGACCGGCGACGCCGAGCAGGCCCTCCAGGGCGCGGCCAGAACGCTGGAGGCCGAATACCGGGCCCCGCTGCTGGCCCATGCCACGCTGGAGCCGCAGAACTGTACGGTGCATTTCGAGCCCGATGCCAAGCGTGCCACCGTGTGGGCCCCCACCCAGGTGCCGGGCCTGGCGCGCTATGTGGCCGCGCAGGCCCTGGGGCTGGACAGCGAGCAGGTGGCGCTGAACGTCACGCTGCTGGGCGGCGGCTTCGGCCGCCGGCTGGATGTCGACTTCGTGGCCCAGGCGGCCAGCATTGCGCGGGCCGTGCCCGGCGTGCCAGTGCAGGCCTTCTGGACCCGCGTGCAGGACAGCACCCACGATTTCTACCGCCCGCCCTGCGTGGCGCGCTACCGCGCCGGGCTGGATCACCAGGGCCGCATCCTGGCCTGGCAGGCGGCCTCGGCCGGGCCGTCGATCGTGCAGCAGTTCCTGCAGCGCGTATTCGGCCTGGCGGGCGCAGGGCCCGACAAGACCACCTGCGAAGGCGCCTTCGACCAGGCCTATGAATGGCCGGCCGCGCGCATCAGCCACCACATCGTGGCACTGCCGGTGCCGGTGGGCTTCTGGCGTTCGGTGGGGCATTCGCACCAGGCCTTCTTCAAGGAGAGCTTTCTGGACGAGTGCGCGCATGCCGCCGGCCAGGACCCGCTGGCCTACCGCCTGGCCCTGCTGAAGCAGCACCCGCGCCATGCCGCGGTGCTGCGCCGCGCCGCCGAGCTGGGCGACTGGGGCGCGCCACCGGCCCCGGCGCCCGATGGCGCCAAGACCGCGCGCGGCCTGGCGCTGCACCAGAGCTTCGGCGCCATCGTGGCCCAGGTGGCCGAGGTGTCGCTGGACCCGGCCGACCCCAAGCGCATCCGCGTGCACCGCGTGGTGGCGGCCATCGACTGCGGCACCGTGGTGCACCCGGGCATCGTGCGCCAGCAGATCGAAAGCGCCATCGTCAACGGCCTGGGCGCGGCGCTGCATGGCGAGATCACGCTGCTCAAGGGCCAGGTGCAGCAGGGCAACTTCGACCAGCAGCCGCTGCTGCGCGGCGCCGACTGCCCGCGCATCCACACCGAGATCATCGCCAGCACCGAGCCACCCGAAGGCGTGGGCGAGCCCGGCCTGCCGCCGCTGGCCCCGGCCGTGGCCAATGCGCTGTTTGCGCTGACCGGCCAGCGCCTGCGCAGCCTGCCGCTGAAGCTGGCTTGACCGTTGGGAACTCCAGACATGACAACGTCGCTCCATCTGAATGGCCAGCCGGTCAATGTGCAGGCCGAGCCCGACACCCCGCTGCTGTGGGTGCTGCGCGGCGAGCTGAAACTCACCGGCACCAAGTTCGGCTGCGGCATTGCGCAGTGCGGTGCCTGCACCGTGCTGCTGGGCGGTTCGGGTGGCCAGCCGGTGCGCAGTTGCAGCCTGCCGCTCGCCGCCGTGGGCGATCAGCCGGTGGCCACGATCGAAGGCGTGAAGGGCCGCGAGATCGACGCGCTGCGCGCCGCCTGGGCCGCGCGGGATGTGGTGCAGTGCGGCTGGTGCCAGAGCGGCCAGCTGCTGGCCGCCGCCGCGCTGCTGGCGCGCACGCCGCAGCCCAGCGACGCGCAGATCGACGAGGCCATGAACGGCAACCTGTGCCGCTGCGGCACCTACCCGCGCATCCGCGCGGCCATCCACCAGGCCGGCCAGGCCCTGGCCAGCGCGGCGCCACCCGACAAGACCTGAGCCTTCGGCGCGTGCAGCGCACGGCGCCAGGCCCGGCTACCAGGCGGCCCAGGGCGGCCGCGCCGGGGCCTGCCAGGGCGAGGGCGGGCGCCGCCGCAGCGTGGATTGCGCGGCCGCGCTGCAGCTGGCCTGGGTGTCCAGGCGCCACTGGCCGTCGTCGCACCAGGCCGTGGCGCGGCCCAGGCTGGGGCTGCTGCGGTCGTCCAGCGTGCGTTGCTGGCCCGATTCGGCCTGTGCGGCCTCGGCGTCACAGGCAAGCTCACCCACGCGCCAGCTCAGGCGCTGTGTGCTGCAGGCGCGCGGCGGTGCCGGCTCGCAGCGCGTGGCGCTGGCTTCGGCCAGCAGCCACTGGCCATCGTCGCAGCGCCACGGCGCCTCGCCCAGCGTGGGGCGGTCCAGGTCCACCAGGCTGGCGCTGGCACCGGCCGCGCTGGCCGGGGCATGGGCCTCGCACTGCACATTGCTGTGGGCGCCGCTGCCGGCCCAGCGCAGCAGGCGTGCCGCGCAAGCGGCCGGCACATGGCGCTCGCAGCGCGCGTTCTGCGGCGCGCTCCAGGCGCCGTTGCTGCAGCTGAAGGTTGCGCTGCCCAGCGTGGGCTTGGTCTCATCCACCGCCAGTGCCAGCGCGCCATGGGCGGTGGTGGCCGGGCGGGCCTGGCATTGCTCGCTGCCCACGGCCCAGCCCAGGTCTTGCGCCACGCAGGGGCGCATGGGCGGCAGCGCGCAGGCCGCATCCTGCGGCCCCTGCCACTGGCCGTCCAGGCAGCTGAACACGGCCTGGCCCAGACCGCTGTCGCGCTGGCTGCTGACGCTCAGGCGTGTGCCCGACGCGCTGGCGGCCAGGCTGGCCGAGCAGTAGGCGCTGCCCGCCTGCCAAGCCGCCTGCTGTGCGGCACAGGCCACCGCCGGCTGGGCCACGCAGCTGGCGGCACCGGGCGCCGACCAGGCCCCGTCGCGGCAGGCAAACAGCGCCGAGCCCAGCGTCGGCCGGCCGAGATCGGTGAGCACGGCCGATTGCCCCGAGGTGGTGGTGGCCACGGCGGCCTCGCAGCGCTCAGCACCCTCCTGCCAGCCCAGGGTTTGTGCCGTGCAGGGGCGCGGCGGTGGTGGCAGCGCACAGGTGGCGGCGCTGGGGCCGCGCCATGCACCGTCGTCGCAGCGCCAGCTGGCCACGCCCACGCCGGCCGTGCCCTGGGCATTGCCGTTGGCGGTGGCCGTGGCGCTGCTGCCCGACGCGGCGCCCGGCAGCAGGCCCTCGCAGCGCTGGCCGCCCATCTGCCAGCTTTGCGCCTGCGCACTGCAGGCGGCCGGCGCCGGGGCGGCGCACTGCGCCGCCTGCGGCACGCTCCACTGCCCGTCGCTGCATTCGAAGCGGGCGCTGCCCAGCATCGGCACCAGGGCGGCCAGCACCGCGCCGCTGCCCGAGGCGGTGGCCGGGGCGTCGCCGTTGCAGCGCTGCTCACCCTGCTGCCAGGCCAGGCGCGCGGCGGCACAGGGCTCGGGCGCCCGCGTGCAGCGCGGCGTCTGCGTGTTGCGCCACTGGCCGTCTTCGCAGATCAGGCTGGCGGCACCGGTGGTGGGGCCCAGCACATCCTCCAGCAGCAGCGCCGTGCCCGAGGCGCTGCGCGGTGCACTGGCGCTGCACTGCGCCGTGCCTTCCAGCCAGTTGAGGGTTTGCGCCGCGCAGTCGGCCGCCGGCGGCAGGCTGCAGCTGGCCTCGGTGGGGCCGTGGAAGCGGCCATCGCTGCAGCTGAAGCGCGCACTGCCGGTGGCCGGGCCGCTGGCATCCACCACCTGCAGCGTGCTGCCCGAGGCCTGGGCGGCCACCGCGGCGCCGCACTGCAGCGTGCCCACGGTCCAGCTCAGCGTCTGCGCGGCGCAGGGCTGGGGCTCGCTGCAGCTGCTCTGGCCGGCCACCAGCTGCCAGCTGCCGGCCTCGCAGCGCGCCAGCGCCTGGCCCAGCGTGGGCGCGGTGCTGTCGCTGAGCAGCCGCTCGCGCTGCGCGGCGGTGACGGGCGCCGCGGCCTCGCAGCGTGCATTGCCCACCTGCCAGGCCAGCGTGGCGGCCGCGCAGTCGGGTGGCGGCGGCAGCACGCAGCGGGTGGCCGTGGGCGCGCTCCACTGGCCGGCCTCGCAGCGCAGCGTGGCCTCGCCCTGGTAGGGCGCGCGGGTGTTGCTCAGCGTGAGCTGGGCCCCGTCGTCGCTGGCCGGTGCGGCAGCCTCGCAATCCAGGCCGGCCACGCGCCAGGCGATGGTCTGCGCCGCGCAGCGCGGCGGTGGCGGCACGGCACAGCTGGCCTGCTGCGGTGCCGACCAGCTGCCGGCCTGGCAGCTGAAGCTGGCGGCGCCCACGGCCGGCGCCTCGCTGTCGGTGAGCTGGCGCTGCTGGCCTGACTCGGTTTCGGCCACGCTGGCGCTGCAGGCCACATCGGCCACGCGCCAGCGCAGCGTGCCGGCGGCGCAGGGCGGCGGCGGCGGGTTCACCCGCGCCAGGATGGCCTGCTGCATCTGCGCCTCGCTGATGCCGCGCTCGAAGGCCACCATCAGCGGCTCGGACGGCAGGTACTTGGCCTGGCCGTTCACCGTGGCGCTGGACCACAGCGTCAGCGTCACCAGGTAGGCG
Source organism: uncultured Bordetella sp. (assembly GCA_964409495.1). Classification (GTDB taxonomy): domain Bacteria; phylum Pseudomonadota; class Gammaproteobacteria; order Burkholderiales; family Burkholderiaceae_C; genus Pseudaquabacterium. The sequence continues at coordinate 645 of CAYPDO010000304.1, read as the reverse complement.
CCGGCCGGCGGCTCGGCACCGCCGCTGGCGCTGATCTTCCAGTCGAGGTGGGCGTGGAACGCGCCCGTGCGCGAGGCGGCGTCGATGAAGGCGGCCGGCGGGCCGCTGACGCCATCGCGGCTGAAGCGCGTGCCGCCAGCCCAGTAGTCGTACTGCGCCTGCCAGGCGGCGGGGTTGTCTTCGTAGCCCAGCAGCACCTCGGCCGGCACGCCGCCGTACAGCGCCAGCTGCACGCCGGCCGGCGCCGGGCCCCAGCGGCCGGTGGCCGGGTTCCAGTACAGCAGCGTGCCCTCGGCCTGGAAGTGGATGACCTCGTTGCGCGCAAAGGTGCCGGCAAAGGCCTGGAAGCCGGGGTCGTCGGTCTGGTGCGGGCCACCTTCCAGATCGCCGAACCAGCCGGGAAAGATCTTGTAGCCGGTGGCCGCGTCGATCGGCAGCACACCGTTCAGGCCCGGATCGCCATAGAAGGCGGTGAGGATGCGGCTGCCGGCCACCGGGCCGGCGCTGGTGCGCAGCTCCACATCGAAGTGCACTGCCTGGGCCGCAGCCGCCGCCAGCCCCAGGCACAGGCCCAGCAGCGTGGCCCGGCAGGCCTGCAGGCCGCGCAACAGCACCGCGGCCGTCACCGGGGCGTCGGGCGCCGGG
>CAYPDO010000303.1:3989-6038 GCA_964409495.1 uncultured Bordetella sp. | reverse complement strand
CCCAGGCGGTGAGGCTGGCGCCCTGGTTGCGCGGGCGGGTTTCGTCCACCCACACATGCACGGCCAGGCCGGCCTCATGCGCCTGGTAGATCGGCGCGATGGCCGTGCCCCAGTCCACCGTGGCCAGCCAGCCGGCATTGCAGTGGGTGAGCACGTTCAGCGGCCGGTGCGGGTGCTTGGCCGACAGCGCACGCAGGATGTCCAGGCCGTGGCGGCCGATGGCGGCATTGGTGGCCACATCTTCATCGGCCAGTGCGGCCGCCAGGCGCCAGGCGGCGCTGGCGCGCTCGGCCTCGGGCAGCGGCAGCAGGGCCTGCAGCATGCGCGCGGTGGCCCAGGCCAGGTTCACCGCGGTGGGGCGGGCGCCATCGAGGTAGGCCTTGGCCTCGGCCAGCGCGGCATCGGTGGCGGCGTGGCGGCATTGCAGCGCCAGGCCGTAGGCCGCGGTGACGCCGATCAGCGGCGCGCCGCGCACCCACATGTCGGCAATGGCATGGTGCACCTCGTCGATCTGGCCCAGGCGCGCCACGCGCCATTCATGCGGCAGGTGGCGCTGATCGATGATCTCCACCGCCTCGCCGTCGTCGCTGGGCCAGATGGTGCGGCGGTGGATGCCGGCCACCTTCACAGCACCCTCCCGGCAATGCCGCGCAGGCGCTGCACCACGGCCGGATCGCGCGCCGCGGGCGCGGTGATCAACGCAAAGTCGAGCGCGCGGCGGCAGCCGCAGCCGGGCCCGTGGCCATCGCCCGCGACGGCCGGGGCGCCCTGCAGCACCAGCTGCCGCGCATGCCCGGCATTGGCGGTGAGCGCGCCGATCACGGCCTCGACCGTGACATGGTCGTGGTCAGGGTGCCAGCAGTCGAAATCGGTCACCATGCCCACGCTGGCGTAACACAGCTCGGCCTCGCGGGCCAGGCGCGCCTCGGGCAGGTTGGTCATGCCGATCACATCGGCATTCCAGCTGCGGTACAGCCGGCTTTCGGCCAGCGTGCTGAACTGCGGCCCCTCGATGGCGATGTAGGTGCCGCCGCGCACATGCGGCACGCCGATGGTGCCGAGCGCGGCCTGCAGGTGATCGCCCAGGCGGTTGCAGGTGGGGTGGGCCAGCGACACATGGGCCACCAGGCCGCTGTCGAAGAAGCTGGCCGCGCGGCCCACGGTGCGGTCGATGAACTGGTCGACGATGACGAAGTGCCCCGGCGGCAGATCGGCGCGCAGGCTGCCCACCGCGCTGAGCGAGAGCACGTCGGTGCAGCCCAGCATCTTCAGCGCGGCGATGTTGGCGCGGTAAGGCACCTGGCTGGGCGTGAGCCGGTGGCCGCGGCCATGGCGCGGCAGGAAGGCCAGACGCACAGCGCCCTGTGGCGTGGCCAGGGTGCCGGTGAACACCTGGTCGCTGGGCGCGCCCCAGGGGGTCTCGATGCTGTGCCAGGCGGTGTCGCTGAGGCCCGGCAGGTCGTACAGGCCGCTGCCGCCGAGGATGCCGATCTGGGCTGAGGGTTGGGTCATGGGAGGTGGGTGCCAGGGGTCGAACACGAACCCCGATGATGCCTTGAGCGCCCGGGCGCTCAGCCCGCGCGCGCCTGCAGCGCCTGGCGTGCCACCTCGGCGGCCGGCTCGGCCTTCAGGCGGTGGTCGCTCCACACCTGGCGCCAGCGGCGCGCGCCGGGCCGGCCGTTCCACAGGCCCAGCATGTGGCGCGCGATGTGGCTCCACGGTGTGCCCTGCGCAGCCTGGCAGCGCGCCATGTAGGCCACCATCGCCTGCTCGATGCCCAGGCGCCAGTCGTCGTCGGCGTCCAGCCGCGCGCCGTCGCCGAAGAAGCGCGCATCCCAGCCGGCCATCACCGCGGGGTTGTGGTAGGCCTCGCGGCCCACCATCACGCCATCCAGCGCGGCGCCGGCGGGATCCAGCTGCTCGGCGATCTGGGCCGCGGTGCCGATGCCGCCATTGATCGCGATGCTGAGCTGCGGAAACTCGCGCTTCAGGGCATGCACCAGGTCGTAGCGCAGCCCGGCGCTCAGCTCGAGGTCGGGCGTGAGGTAG
>CAYPDO010000303.1:0-3979 GCA_964409495.1 uncultured Bordetella sp. | reverse complement strand
ACCAGGTCGTAGCGCAGCGGCGGCACCTCGCGGTTCTCCTTGGGGCTCAGGCCCTGCAGCCAGGCATTGCGCGCATGCACGATGAACACCTGGCAGCCGCCCTCGGCCACGGTGCCGACGAAATCGCGCACAAAGCCGTAGGCCTCGATGCGGTCGATGCCGATGCGGTGCTTCACCGTGACCGGCAGCGCGCCGCCCAGCGCGTCGTGCATGGCCTTCACGCCATCGCGCACCAGGGCCGGCTCGGCCATCAGGCAGGCGCCGAACGCGCCGCGCTGCACCCGCTCGCTGGGGCAGCCGCAGTTCAGGTTCACCTCGTCATAGCCCCATTGCTGCGCCAGCCGGGCACAGGCCGCCAGATCGGCCGGCTCGCTGCCGCCCAATTGCAGCGCCAGCGGATGCTCCTGGGCGTTGAAGTCGAGGTGGCGGTGCTGGTCGCCGTGCAGCAGCGCGCCGGTGGTCACCATCTCGGTGTAGAGCCGGGTGTGGCGCGTGATCAGCCGGTGGAAATAGCGGCAGTGGCGGTCGGTCCAGTCGAGCATCGGCGCGACCGACAGGCGCCAGGGGCTGGCGGGCACGGTGGGCAGGGCGGTGGCAGCAGGCAGATTCAAGGGCAGGCAGCAAAACATACGGCGGCGGGCAGCCCGGCGCGCCGAGAGAAACGGTGGCGAACGCGGCCGTGGCCGGCGGATCAGCGCACGGCCCGCAGCGCGGCAGCCTGCGCCGCGGCGGCGCGGGCCTCGGCCTCGCGGCCCTGGGCACGGTGCAGTTCGGCCAGCTCGTCGAACACATAGGGGTCGGGCGTGCCGGCCGCCGCATTGTCGCTGGCCAGGCGCGACTGCATCTGCAAGGCCTCGTCCAGCCGGCCCAGGCTGCGCAGCGTCCAGGCCACCATCCAGCGCGCCACGCCGGTTTGCGCCGCATCGCCCTGCTGCTGGCGCAGCGCCAGCGCCCGCTGGAACTCGTCCAGCGCCTGGGGGTACTGGCCCAGCTGGTGCAGCGCAAAGCCCAGGTTGTGGCGGATCGACGCCTCCCAGCGCCGGGCCTGCGGCTGCGGCGAGGCCAGGGCCACCGCCAGCGCGGCTTCTGCCCAGCGGCGCTGGTCTGCCGGCGCGGTGTCGACAAAGGCCATCATGTGGATGGCGTCGATGGCCAGGCCGTCCAGCGCATGCTGGCGCGCCTGGTCGAGTGCGTCCTGGAAGGCCTGGCGCGCCCGTGCATCGGTCTCGGCCGTGCGCGCCGCCTCGGGGTGCTTGGCCGACGCCCAGGTGCGGCCCCATTCCAGCGCCCAGCGCACACGCGCCTCGGCGCCGGCCGTGGGCAGCGCCGGCGCCAGCGCGGTCAGCTCACGCCGCGCGGCCTCGAAATCGCCGCGCAGGCCGAAACTGCGGGCAATCTGGGTGCGCAGGATCAGCGCCTCGTCGCCCTGCGCGGTGGCCAGCGCGTCGCGAAAACGCTGCTCGCTGAGCGCCGGCTGGCGAAAGTCCCACAGCGCCTGCAGGTCTGCAGCCTGCGCCATGGCACTGGCGCCGCACAGGGCCACCAGCTTCAGCGGCTTCAGACCGACCCGACGGCGCGACATCGCAGCCACCGGTCAGGCCACCACGCGCTGCGCGTTGCCGGCGATCAGCGCGGCAATGCGCGGCAGCAGCGCCAGCGGCAGGTCATGCCCCATGCCGTCGATCAGCTCGAGCCGGGCGCCATGGATCTTGCGGGCCAGGTCGCGCCCGCCCTCGGGCGGCACCAGCGGATCGGCGGCACCGTGGATCACCTGCGTGGGATGGTGGATCTGGCCCAGCAGCGGCGAACGGTCGCCATCGGCCGCCACGGCCACCAACTGGCGCGCGGTGCCGGCGGGGTTCCAGGCGCGGCGCACCGCGGCCTCCATGCGTGCGCGCACACGTGCCGGCTCGTCGCGCCAGCCGGGGCTGCCGATCAGGCCGAACAGGCTGGCCATGTGGGCCACGACATCGCTGACCGATTCGCTGCGCGGCCGGCGCAGCAGGGCCTGGCGCACCGTCCAGCCGGGCTGCGGCAGCCGCCAGTGGCCGCTGGTGGTCATGATCAGCGCGAGGCTCTTCACCCGGTCAGGATGCCGGGCCGCCACATGCTGGGCGATCATGCCGCCCATCGACGCGCCGCACACATGGGCGCTGGGGATGCCCAGCGCGTCGAGCACGCCCACGCTGTCTTCGGCCATGTCGCGCAGCCGGTAGGGCGCGGGCACATGCAGCTGCAGCGTGTGGCGCAGCGCGGCGCGCCACAGGCTGGGCATGCCGGCCTCGTCGAAGCGCTGGCTGAGGCCGGCGTCGCGGTTGTCGAAGCGGATGACGCGGAATCCGCGCCCCACCAGATCGCCCACCAGCTCGTCGGGCCAGCCGGTGAGCTGCATGCCCAGGCCCATGATCAGCAGCAGCGGCTCGCCGCTGGCCGGGCCCTGGATGTCGACTTCGATGGCGATGCCGTTGGCGCTGATTCGCATGCCTTGCCTGCCTGGCTGGGGTTCAGGCCGGCATCATCGCAGGCCCGTGGCCCGGGGCTTGCGGGCCGCGGGATTCTTGACTGCCTTGGCCGTTCTTGGGGTCTTGGCCGTCTTGGCCGGCGGCACCTGGGCAGGCGCGGCCGGCCGGGGCTTGCGCGCGGCCGCCACGCCCTGCACGGCGCCGCGCACCACGCCCTGCGTCACCGCGCCCACGGCGCTCTTGACCACGCCGCCCATGCGCTGCAGCACGCCGTCGGCCACCCGCCCGGCCACCTGGCCCGCCACCTTGCGGCCGGTGCGCGCCAGCTCGGGCAGGGCCGCGGCGGCGCCGCGCTCGCGCTGGCGCGGGGCCAGCAGCGGCAGTTCGTCAAAGGCTGACTGGATGGCCTCGGCCAGGCGGCGCAGGTCGGGCGCGGCGGTGGCATCGGCCACCAGGCCGAATTCCATCTGCGCGGCATAACTCTCCACCGTGATGTTCAGCGCCAGGCCATGGGCCACGATGGACGTGGGCCAGTTGCTCAGCATGCGCGCGCCGGCCATGTACAGCGGCACCGGCGGGCCGGGCACGTTGCTGATCACCACATTGGCCAGCTGCGGCACGCGCTCGGCCACGCGCGCCTTGCCGTACAGCGCGGTCAGCGCCTCCATCAGCCAGGGCACGCCGATCGACGGGAAGTCGGTCGGCAGCACGCTTTTCAGGCTGCCCATGGTGGCCTTCATCGCCGCCGTGGCGGCCTTGATGTGGGCCAGGCGGCGGCGCGGATCGGACAGGTGCGTGCCCAGGCTCACCTGGCTCATCGACGCCTGGTTGTCGGCCGAGGTGTCGCCCTTCTCGCGCAGCGAGATCGGCACCGCGGCCACCAGGCTCTTGCGCGGCAGCGCCTGGTGCTGCGCCAGGTAGCGGCGCAGCGCGGTGCTGCACAGGTAGAGCACCATGTCGTTGAGCGTGGCGCCGTGTTCATGCGCCACGTCCTTGAGCGTGGCCAGCGGCAGGCTCAGGCCGGCGAAGGCGCGGCCGGTGCCCACGTTCACGTTGAAGGGCGTGCGCGGCGCGAGCGCGAGGTTGCCGAAGGCGCTGCCGCGGCCATCGCCCAGCAGCGCGCTGTGCCGCAGCGCATCGCCGGCCGCGCCGGCCAGCGTGCCCACCGTGCCCGGCAGGCCCTTGACGATGCGCAGCACCTGCGCCGCCTCGTTGGCCAGCGCACTGCGCAGCATGGTGGCCGAGCCCAGCTCGAACACCTTCTGGCGCCGGCTGGGCCGCAGCTCGACCTTGCGGCCCTCGGGGTGCAGATCGAGCAGCACGCCGGCCAGCGCCACGGCGGCCTGGCCATCGGCCGCCGCATGGTGCACCTGGGTGTAGATGCCCACCCGGCGCGCACCGCCAGGCCCGGGCGGCAGGCCTTCGATGACATGCATGCGCCACAGCGGGCGGCTGCGGTCCAGCCGCGTGGCATGCAGCTGGCCGATCACCTGCTCGAGCGCCAGCTGGGCGCCGGC
>CAYPDO010000302.1:0-6057 GCA_964409495.1 uncultured Bordetella sp. | reverse complement strand
ACCTACCCGCTGCCCGAGAGCCAGCTCGACCGCTTCCTCATGCGCATCACGCTCGGCTACCCCGACCGCGCCAGCGAGCGCGCGCTGCTGGCCGGCGAGGACCGGCGCCACCTGGTCGAGCGGCTGGCACCGGTGATGGACACCGCGCAGCTGCACGAGGCCCAGGCCGCGGTGGGCCGCGTGCATGTGTCGGACGCGCTGCTCGATTACCTGCAGGCGCTGATCGCCGCCACGCGCTCGGGCCAGTGGTTCGTCGAGGGCCTGAGCCCGCGCGCCGGCATCGCCATCCTGCGTGCCGCACGTGCACGCGCGCTGCTGGCCCAGCGCGACTATGCCGCGCCGGATGACATCCAGGCCATCCTGCCGCAAACCGCCGCGCACCGCCTGGTGCCGCTGCACAGCGCCGGCCGCGGCCGCGTGGAGCAGGTGCGCGCGATGATCGAGGCCGTCGGCATCCCCTGATCGCGCCCGCCGCGCCTTCACCCCACGATGCTCAGGCACCGCTTTCGCCACTGGCTTGAAAACCGCCTGCCGCGCAGCGACAGCTGGCAGCTCACGCAGCGCAACCTCTACATCCTGCCCACGCGCGCCGGCTGGGGCTTTGCGCTCACGCTGCTGGTGATGCTGCTGGCGTCGATCAACTACCAGCTCAACCTGGGCTACGCGCTCACCTTCCTGCTGGGCGGCGCGGCGCTGGTGTCCATGCACCAGACCCATGGCAACCTGCGCCGCCTGGTGCTGCGCCTGCGCCCGCCGCAGCCGGTGTTTGCCGGCGAGGCGGCCACGCTGGAGATCGTCATCGACAACCCCGGTCATGAGCGGCATGGCGTGGGCCTGGGCCTGTACCAAGGCCCGCCGGCCGCTGCCCGCGACCGCGGCCGAGGCCTGGCGCACTGCGACGTGCCCGCGCTGGGCAGCAGCCTGGCGCGCCTGCAGCTGCCGGCGCCGCAGCGTGGCCGCCAGGCCCTGCCCACGCTGCGCATCGAGACCCATTTTCCGCTGGGCCTGTTCCGCGCCTGGAGCGTGTGGCGGCCGGCCGCCGAGTTGCTGGTCTACCCGGCCCCGGAACGGCCGGCGCCGCCGCTGCCGGCCGGCGAACCGGCCGGTGAAGGCACGCAACCGCTGCCCGCCCATGCCGGCGGTGGCGAGTTTGACGGCGTGCGCCCCTGGCGCCGCGGCGACACGCTGCGCCAGGTGGTGTGGAAGAAAGTGGCGCGCAGCGGCGCCCTGGTCAGCCGCGACACGCGCAGCAGCGCCAGCCAGGCCCTGGCGCTGGACTGGCAGCGCTGCGGCAGCGGCGGCAACGCCACTGGCGCGTCGACCAGCGACCCCGAGGCCCGGCTGTCGCGCCTGGCGGCCTGGGTGCTGGCGGCCGAAAAGCAGGGCCTGGCCTATGCGCTGCGCCTGCCCGGCGTCGAGCTGCCGCGCGCGGCCGGCGACAGCCAGCGCCAGCAGGCCCTGCTGGCGCTGGCGCTGTGGCAGCCGCCGGGTGCGGCGGCGCGTGCCGGCCGTGATGACCAAGCGGTGGCGCGGTGAGCAGCCTGCCGCGGCCACCGGCCCACCGGCCCGGCCTGCCCGGCCTGGCCAACCTGTCGCGCTGGCAGCACTGGCGGCAGTGGCCGCGCGACACCCGCGACACGCTGTTCCAGCTGGCCTTGATCGCCTGGATCACGCTGCCGCACCTGCTGCACCTGCCGCTGTGGTGCAGCGGCCTGAGCACGCTGGTGCTGCTGTGGCGCGCCCAGATCGCGCTGGCCGGCAGCGCCCTGCCCGGGCGCTGGACGGTGGCCACCGTGCTGGCCGTGGCGGTGGCGCTCACGCTGCTCACCGAGCGCACCCTGCTCGGGCGCGAGGCCGGCGTCACGCTGCTGGTGGTGCTGCTGGCGCTCAAGACGCTGGAGCTGCGCGCCCGGCGCGACGCGATGGTGGTGTTCTTTCTCGGCTTCTTCCTGGTGCTGACCAACGCGCTGTACTCGCAGTCGCTGCTCACCGCGCTGGGCATGCTGGTGTCCAGCTGGGGCCTGCTCACCGCGCTGGTGCTGGCCAACATGCCGGTGGGCCGGCCGCCGCTGGCACGCGCCGGCGGCGTGGCGCTGCGATCGGCCCTGCTCGGCCTGCCGGTGATGGCGGTCGTGTTCGTGCTGTTCCCGCGCATCGGCCCGCTGTGGGGCCTGCCCAATGACAGCGTGGGCCGCACCGGCCTGTCGGGCTCGCTGCGCCTGGGCGGCGTGGCCGAACTGGCCAACGACGACAGCGTGGCCTTCCGCGTGCGCTTCGACACCCCTGGCGGCGAGGCCCCGGCGCTGCGTGCCGACGACCTGTACTTCCGCGGCCCGGTGCTCTCGCGCTTCGACGGCCTGGAGTGGACGCCCTCGGTGTTTGCCACCGCGCGCAACCCGCTGCGCACGCCCGACCTGCGCGTCAGCGGCCCAGCGCTGGGCTACGAGATGGTGCTCGAGCCGATCCGCCTGCCGCTGCTGCCGCTGCTCGAGGCCACGCCGCAGCGCCCCGGCAGCGCACCGGTGCTGCCCGACTGGACGCTGTGGCAGGGCACCGATCTGCAGTGGCGCACCGATCGCCTGGTCACCGAGCGGCTGCGCCTGCGCGCCGAAGCCTACACCCGCTTCAGCCACGGGCAGGACACCGATGCCGCCGAGCTCGACGCGCTGCGCCGCCTGCCCGATGGCCACAACCCGCGCGTGCGCGCCTGGGCCCAGGGCATGCGCCGGCAACTCGCCGGTGCCGATGCGCGCACGCTGGCACTGGCCGTGATGGCCCAGGTGCGCCAGGGCGGCTACGCCTACACGCTGGCGCCGCCACCTTACGGGGGCACCAACGGCCGGCATGCGGTTGACGAGTTCTGGTTCGACGGCAAGGAAGGCTTCTGCGAGCACTACGCCAGCGCCTTCGTGGTGCTGATGCGGGCGATGGACGTGCCGGCGCGCATCGTCACCGGCTACCAGGGTGCCGAAGAGCCTGACGCCGACGGCTGGCGCATCGTGCGGCAAAGCCATGCCCATGCCTGGGCCGAATACTGGCAGGACGGCGCCGGCTGGCTGCGCGCCGACCCCACGGCCGCGGTGGCACCCGAGCGCGTGCGCGCCAGCCGCGCACTGCCGCCCCGCCCGGGCCTGGTGGCCGGTGCGCTGCGCACCATGAACCCGGCGCTGGCCGACCGCCTGCGCCGCGCCTGGGAAACACTGGATGGCCGCTGGACCTTGTGGGTGATGGGCTGGTCGCGCACGCGGCAGTTCAACCTGCTGGAACACCTGGGCGTCCCGCACCCCGACAGCGGCGACCTGACACGCGCGCTGGTCATCCTGCTGGCCGGCGCCGCCGCCGCCGGCGCGCTCTGGGCCTGGCGCGACCGCCACCGCCAGGATCCGCGCCAGCGCCTGCAGTCGCGCGTGGTGCGGGCCCTTGTCCGCCGCGGCGTGGCAGCTTGCCAGCACCATGCGCCGCGCACGCTGGCCGCCGCGGTGTCGGCCCACCATGGCGATGCCGCCGGCGCCGCGCTCACCGAGGCCCTGCTGGCGCTGGACCGCCTGCGCTACGGCCCGCAGGCCACGGCCGCCGGCCCGTTGCGTGCCAGCGAGCGCGCCGCCTGGCGTGCGGTGCTGCGCGCCGCCAGCCGCCTGCCCGTCCTGCCGTCCCAGCCGCCTGGCGCGCCGGCCGCATCGACCTCACCGCCCGCGGCGTCCGGTGGCCCACCCCGCCCGGCCGCTGGATAATCCCGTGATGCGCCTGCCCGCCAAGCCCCGGCCGCTGGCCCCGCTGGCCCCGCTGGCCTGGGCCCTGTTGCTGGCCCTGGGCAGCACCGTGGCTACGCCCGCAGCCCTGGCCGCTGGCGACGCGCGGGCCACGACACCCCCCCGTGCCACAGCGGCGGCGGCCAGCACAGCCAGGCCGGCGCGCCGCCCGAAGACCGCCAGGCGCCAGCCCGGCGCCGTCGGCAAGAAGGCCGCCCGCGCGGCCGCCGAGGTGCCGGGCCCCAGCTATGCACAACGCGCAGACGCCCAGGCCCTGGCCCGCGACATCGCCGAGCGCCATGGCCTCGATCCGGCCTGGACGCAGGCCCAGCTGGCCGCGGCACATCAGGTGCCGGCCGTGGCCCGGCTGATCATGCCGCCGCCCGCCGGCACGGCCAAGAACTGGGCCGCCTATCGCGCCCGTTTCGTCGAGCCGGCGCGGGTGCAGGCCGGCGTGGCCTTCTGGGACGCCCAGGCCCGCTGGCTGGACGCGGCCCAGGCGCGTTATGGCGTGCCACCCGAGGTGGTCATCGGCATCCTGGGCGTTGAAACCTACTACGGCCGGCTCACCGGCGGCTTTCGCGTGCTCGACGCGCTGGCCACGCTGAGCCTGGACTTCCCCACCGGCCGCAAAGACCGCAGCGGCTTCTTCCGCGACGAACTCGGCGAGTTCCTGAAACTCGCGCAACGCGAAGGCTTGGACCCGGTCACGGTGAAGGGCTCGTTCGCAGGCGCCATTGGTCTGGGCCAGTTCATGCCGGGCAGCATCAATCGCCATGCCGTCGATTTCGACGGCGACGGCCGCATCGACATGGCGGCCAATGCGGCCGACGTGATCGGCAGCATCGGCCACTACCTGGCGCAGCACGGCTGGCAGCGCGACATGCCCACGCACTTTGCCGTGCACCCGCCGGTGGATACCGCCGAGCGCGCACGCCTGCTGGCCACCGACATCCTGCCCAGCTGGACGGCAGCACAGTTCGCCACGCATGGCGCCGAGCTCGATGCCGCGGGCCGCGCCCACGGCGGCCTGCTGGCGCTGGTGGAACTGCAGAACGGCGATGCGGCGCCCAGCCACATCGCCGGCACGGCCAACTTCTATGCCGTCACGCGCTACAACTGGTCAGCCTACTACGCGCTGGCGGTGATCGAGCTCGGGCAGGCCGTCGCCATGCAGCGCCGGCCGGCCCGATAAGCAAGCCCGCCGCAGCAGGATCCTGAAACGACAAACCCCGCCGAAGCGGGGTTTGTTCAGTGCAAAACACGGCCCCGCAGGGCCATGGATCACTTGACGGCGCGGGTGCCGACCACTTCGATTTCCACGCGGCGGTTCTTCGCGCGGCCTTCGGCGGTCTTGTTGTCGGCCACAGGGTTTTTCTCGCCCTTGCCTTCGGTGTACACGCGGTTCTTCTCGATGCCCTTGCCGGTCAGGTAGGCCTTCACGGCTTCGGCACGCTTGACCGACAGCTTCTGGTTGTAGGCGTCGGTACCGGCCGCGTCGGTGTGGCCGACGGCGATCACGACTTCCAGGTTCACCGCAGCGGTCTTGCCGACCAGGTCATCCAGCTTGGCCTTGGCTTCGGGCTTGAGCACAGCCTTGTCGAAGTCGAAGAAGGCATCAGCAGCGAAGGTCACCTTCTCGCTGGTGGGCTTGGGCGCCGGGGCCGGAACCGGGGCGGCCTTCGGCGCTGCAGGAGCCGGCGCAGCCACCGGCGGGGGCGGCGGGGGCGCCACGCGCGGCGCAGGCGCCGGCGCCGGCGGAGCAGCCTTCTTCAGCGCGCCATCGCACTGCTCGGCGGCCGTAGCGGGCGTCCACTGGGCATCGCGCCAGCACAGTTCATTGGTGCCGTTCTTCCACACCGTGCCATCGGTGCCGCGCCAGTTGTCACCACCCGTGCTGACCTGGGCGAAAGCCGCCAAAGGCGCAACGATTGCGGCCGACGCGAAGAGCACCGCCACCTTGTTCAGTTTCTTCATGATTCTCCTCTCGAGGAAAGCCGCAGATGACTGCGTAACGTCCAAATCGGAAGCAAGAAAAGCCGACAAACACCCGGTTCGGCAGGCGTTTGCCACCGATGAATCATTGTGCCACGCACATTTCGGCAGGCTCGCTTTTCAGCCACCAGATGCGCTGAACACGCCCGGTTGTTGCATGGCCGCGACAACACGCCGCCGCTTAGAATGTCCGATTGCCCGCCCGGGACGCCAGGTGGGCCTCCTTGATGCCCGGCGCTTCAGCCCGCCGCACCCGCATGACGTCATTCGCCAAGGAAACCCTGCCGATCAGCCTCGAAGAGGAGATGCGGCG
>CAYPDO010000301.1:0-6064 GCA_964409495.1 uncultured Bordetella sp. | reverse complement strand
TGCGGCTGGTGCGCACCGGGTTGGTCTGGTCGATGGCGATGGCCGGCGGCACGCCATCGACCTTGTCGACCGCCGGGCGGTCCATGCGGTCGAGGAACTGCCGCGCGTAGGCGCTGAAGGTCTCCACGTAACGCCGCTGGCCCTCGGCATACAGCGTGTCGAACACCAGGCTGCTCTTGCCCGAGCCGCTGGGGCCGGTGACCACCGTCAACTCGCCGGTGCGGATGTCCAGGTCGAGGTTCTTCAGGTTGTGCTGACGGGCGCCACGGATGCGGATCAGGCCGGAGGACATGGTGTGGGTGCAGGTGGCGCAGGGGTGGGGGCGGATCATTCTAGGCAGGCGCTCCTGCGCCAGGGCACGGCGCGGGCCATGCCCTGCCCCCGCGCGAGGCCGGCTGCCCCCGCGCGGGCGTGGAGCGTCACGGGGATGCCCCTAGGATGTGGGCAGTGACTTTCATCACACACTCCCGCCCTTCCCCGACTGCAAGGATTCTCCCGATGGTCATTTCGAACTCCCGGGCCCTGCGCACCGCCCTGCTGCTGGCCGGCTGGCTGGGCCTGGCCAGTGGCGTGCTGGCGCAGCTGCGCGTGGGCCAGACGGCCGGCCACAGCGGCGCGGTGGCAGCCACGGTGAAGGAGGCCACCGCCGGCGCGCGCCTGGTGTTCGAGCAGGTCAATGCACGCGGCGGCATCGGCGGCCAGAAGATCGAGCTGGTGCAGATGGACGACCGCTTCGAGCCCGCGCTGGCCGCCGCCAATGCACGCAAGCTGGCCGATGACGGCGTGATCGCGCTGTTCCTCACCCGCGGCACGCCGCACAACCAGGCCATCCTGCCCGTGCTGGAACAGGCCCGGCTGCCCTTGGTGGGCCCGAGCACCGGCGCCATGCTGCTGCACCAGCCGGTGAACCCGTGGGTGTTCAATGTGCGCGCCTCGTACCAGCGCGAGGCCGAGCGTGTGGTGCGCCACCTGGTGCAGACCGGCGTCGCACGCCTGGCCATCGTGCAGGTGGCCGACAGCTTCGGAGACGATGCCGCGGCCGGCGCGCTGCGTGGTTTCGGCACCGGCAAGCCGCCGGTGGCACACCTGAAATACGACCGCAGCAAGCCCGACTTCGCGCCCATCGTGAAGCAGCTGCTGGCCGCCGATGTGCAGGCCGTGCTGTACCTGGGTTCGGGCACGGCGGTGGTCGATGGCATCAAGGCGCTGCGCGCGGGGGGCAGCGCGGCCCAGCTGGCCACGCTGTCGAACAATGCCTCGTCGGGCTTCGTCAAGGCCCTGGGCCCGCTGGCGCACGGCGTGATCGTGAGCCAGGTGCTGCCAAGCGAGCGCGCGCTGGCCATACCGGTGGTGAAGGAGGCGCACGACCTGGTGGCCCAGCACCCCGGCCTGGCCAGCGAGGTGACGCCGGCGCTGCTGGAGGGCGTGGTCAGCGCCAAGGTGCTGGTCGAAGGCCTGCGCCGCGCCGCCGCGGCGCGCGACCTCAGCCGCAGCGGCCTGCAGCAGGCGCTCAACGGCATCACACGGCTGAATCTGGGCGGGCTGGAGCTCAGCTATTCACCCGCCGACCACAGCGGCCTGGACTACGCCGACCTGTCCATCGTCGGGGGCGACGGGCGGTTCAAGCGGTGATTGGCGGGAATGCCTGCACCCGGTCGCCGGGTACGGCGCCCACCCGCCGCGCGGGTCGCCCGGCCGCTTGGGGCGGCCCGGCGCTGGCCGGGCGTGCCTGCACCCGGTCGCCGGGTACGGCGCCCGCGCGAACACATCTGCAAGCATTCAGAAACACCCGGTTACCGATGGTAGAGTCGTAGCAGGAAGGGAGCAGATCCGCATCGAGCCGAACATCGGCCGCGGGCCGAGCATCGTCGCTGTACGGATGACCGCTGTAGCCCCAACGCCCTCGCTCCTGCGCTGCCAGCGCGCGCTTGCCTCGTCGCGCGATGGCTACTGGGAACACAACCTGCGTACCGGGCAGCTCTGGTACTCGGAGAGTTTCCTGCGCCTGTTCGGCTTTCCGTCCGAGGCCGCGGCGCCGCCGGCTGCGCTGGCCCAGCAACGCCTGCACCCCGAAGACCGCCGTCGCATTCACCATGCCTACCGGGCTGCGGTGCGGACCTGCGGGCCCTTCGACTACGAGCTGCGCTACCTCGATGCGTGCGAGCACTGGCGCTGGGTGCGCGGCCGCGGCCAGGTGTGGCCCGGTGCCGATGGCCGGCCCGAGTTCATCAGCGGCGCCGTGACCGACGTGCACCAGGAAAAGCTGGCGCAACTGGACCTGGCCGCACAGCAGCAGGCGCTGGAAGCGCTGGTCAACGAACGCACTGCGCGGCTCGAGGCCGCGCTGGCGCTGGCCGAAGAGCGCCGCCAGGAGGCCGAACGTGCCGCCGCCGCCAAGAGCCGCTTCCTGGCCCACATGAGCCACGAGATCCGCACCCCGCTCAACGGCGTGCTGGGCCTCACCGAGCTGGCGCTGCGCAGCGCCGACACGCCCGAGCTGCAGCGCTTTCTGAGCGCGGCGCACCAGTCGGGTCAGGCGCTGCTGCAGACCATCAGCGACGTGCTCGACCTCTCGCGCATCGAGTCCGGCCATGCCGGCCTGCGCCGCAAGCCCTTCGATGCCACCCAGGCCCTGGCCGACACGCTGCGCGCGGTGATGCCGCTGGCCCGCCAGCGCGACCTGCTGCTGCTGTTCGACTGGATCGGCGAGCCGCACTGGCTGCTGGGCGACCCGGGCGGGCTGCGCCAGATCGTCACCAACCTGCTGGGCAATGCGGTGAAGTTCACGCCCCAGGGCTCGGTGAGCCTGCGCGGCCAGACCCACCGCGAGCCCGATGGCCGCGTGGCGCTGCAGGTGCAGGTGATCGACACCGGCCCGGGCATCGCGCCCGAGCGCCGGGCCCATGTGTTCGAGCCTTTCGTGCAGGGCGACGACAGCCTGTCGCGCGGCCACGGTGGCGCCGGCCTGGGCCTGGCCATCGCCACGCTGCTGGCCGAGGCCATGGAAGGCCAGCTGACGCTGGATTGCCCGACCAGCGGCGGCTCGGTGTTCACGCTGCGCCTGTGGCTCGACGAGGCCGAAGCGCCGGCACAGGCCGTGGCGCCACCCGCGCCGCCGCCGGGCCTGGCCTGGCTGGTGTACCACCGCGAAGCTGCCGGGGCCTGGCTGGCGGAGCGCATGGCACGCCTGGGCTGGCAGACCCGTGTGCTGGACAGCGTGGCCGCCACCACGGCGCTGGCGCACCGTGCCGACACGGCGATGCCCGACCTGGTGCTGCTGGCCGAGCCCGCGCTGCAGCCGGGCGTCAACCTGCAGGCGCTGCGCCGCGCCCTGCCGGCGGCCCAGCTGCGCCTGCTGGTGCGCCCCGACTGGCGCGAGACCGCGCTCGAGGCGGCCGCTGCCGCGCTGCAGATCCGCCCGCTGGTGGCCCCGCTCACGCCGCGCCAGCTGCGCCACATCCTCACCACCGCCGACGACGGCCTGGGCGGCGACACCACCGATGCCCACCACGCCGCACCGGCGCTGCAGCCCGACGCCCCGGTGCTGCTGGTGGAGGACAACGAGGTGAACCAGCTGGTCGGCCAGGAACTGCTGCGTGCGCTGGGCCTGCAGCCGGCACTGGCCGGGAACGGCGCCTCGGCGCTCAGCGCCTGCGTGGAACACCCGCCCGCGCTGGTGCTGATGGATCTGCAGCTGCCCGGCATGGACGGCCTGGAAACCACGCGCCGCCTGCGCGCCATGCAGCGCGAGCGGCGCTGGCCCGGCGCGCCCATCGTGGCGCTGACCGCCCATGCCAGCCCCGAAGACCATGCCGCCTGCCGCGCCGCCGGCATGGACGGCGTGCTGACCAAGCCGCTGCAGCTGGACACGCTGCGGCGCCGGCTGGCGCGCTGGATTCCGGCGTAGCGGCCCCCGCGGCCCCGGCAGGCACGGCCGGCCTGCCGCCGGACCTGCCGACGCGGAGGTGCCCCGGCGCGGCTCAGTAACGCTCGGGCACGAACATCTCCGGCGGCACCGGGTTGCGCACGTAATCGGCGTGGCGCTCGCGCTGCGGCAGCTGGATCTCGGGGCGCTGCACCTCGTGGTAGCTGAACTGTTCCAGCAGGTGCTGGATGCAGTTCAGCCGGGCGCGCTTCTTGTCCACCGCCTGCACCACCCACCACGGCGCCTCGGGGATGTGGGTGCGCTCGAGCATGGCTTCCTTGGCCTTGGTGTACTCCTCCCAGCGCCGGCGGCTTTCCAGGTCCATCGGGCTGAGCTTCCACTGCTTCAGCGGATCATGGATGCGGCCGAGGAAGCGCACATGCTGCTCCTCGTCGGTGATCGAGAACCAGTACTTGATCAGCCGGATGCCCGATCGCACCAGCATGCGCTCGAACTCAGGCACCGAGCGGAAGAACTCTTCCACGTCGTCCTCGCCGCAGAAGCCCATCACCCGCTCGACGCCGGCGCGGTTGTACCAGCTGCGGTCGAACAGCACCATCTCGCCGGCCGCCGGCAGGTGCGGCACGTAGCGCTGGAAGTACCACTGGGTCTTCTCGCGGTCGTTGGGCGCGGGCAGCGCCACCACGCGGCACACGCGCGGGTTCAGGCGCTGGGTGATGCGCTTGATGGCCCCCCCCTTGCCAGCCGCATCGCGGCCCTCGAACAGGATCACCACCTTCTGCCGCGTGTGCGCCACCCAGTCCTGCAGCGTGACCAGTTCGCGCTGCAGGCGGAACAGTTCGCGGAAGTAGGCCACACGCTCGCTGCGCGTGGTGGCCTCGTCGGGCGTGGACTCCAGGCCGGCCAGGGCCTCGTCGACGGTGCGGTCCTCGATCTCGAGCTCGAGTTCCTCGTCGTAGCCGTCGAGCAGGTCGCGGCGGATGCGCTCGACGAGCGCGTCATGGTCGGGGGGCAGGTTCATGCGGATGATGGCTCGGGGGCCGGTGGCGGGCGTCGAAGCGCCGGTAGGGGTGGGTCTGCGGTGTGTGCATGCTTCGGCCCGCCGATGACAGTGCCGTGACACCCGCGCGCACCGCGCCATCATGCGGCAGCTGATCGATCTGGCCAATGTCGGCGGTCAAGGCGGCCATCGCCGGCAACCCGGCCCTGCGGCAAGCTGCACGCCGCATGAGCCAGCCTTCCAGATCGCCATCCAAGCCGCCCGCCGACCCGGCCGCCCACCGCCCCGCCACCGCGCCCGCCGATGCCGCGCGCGCCCTGCACGGCCGCGACCGCCATGTGCCCTTCATCGAGCACCTGGGCATCCGCCGCGTGCGAGCCGACCATGGTGAATCGCTGATCGCGCTGGATCTGCGGCCCGAACTGTGCAACAACCACGGCGGCGGCCATGGCGGCGTGATGATGACGCTGCTGGACTGCGCCATGGCCCATGCCGCGCTGAGCCGCATCGACTACAGCCGCGAGGTGGTGACGGTGGACATGCACATCGCCTTCATGCACCCCGCCAGCGGCCGGCTGGAGGCCATCGGCCGCGCCACCGGCGGCGGCCGCTCGGTGTGCTTCTGCGAGGCTGAGATCCACGACGAACACGGCCATGTGGTGGCCAAGAGCATGGGCACGTTCCGGTATCGGGCGCCGGCGACGGGGGATGGGCCGGGGCGGGTTTGAGTTTCCCCCTCTCTGCGCCATGTTGCGGCTTGTTCGTTGGCTTGCCCTGGGTGGCGCGTGGCCAAGGCCGCCGGGTGACCGACTGGCTCCGTGTCCCCCGCCGTCGGCCTCCCGGCCAACGGCTCCTCCTTTACCTGCGCCAGCCGGTCACCCGCCGTCCTCGGCCCGAAACACCGTGGCGTGCCACGATCCGCATGCCACGATCCGCATGCCACGATCTGCATGCCACGGTGGTGCCGCCAAGCCGTGCCCGGGTGTCCGGCGGCGTGAATCTGCGCCGGTGAGGCGCGCAGGATGTGTGGCCGCGGGCGCAGCCCGCATCGACCCTCTGACTCGCGGCGCTTGTTCGAGCACAGTGAGCGGCAGCGAACGGCGCGAGTTGCGCCGCGGGGCCGCGCATCCGAGCACCGCAACGCAGTCCGATGCGCAGCATCGGACCGGTGCAGTTGA
>CAYPDO010000300.1:0-6074 GCA_964409495.1 uncultured Bordetella sp. | reverse complement strand
ATCGTCTGCGACGACAACGGCCGCATCGAGAAGATCGTGCCGCGCACCCGCAATGACGCGCACCGGCTGATCGAGGAATCGATGCTGGCCGCCAACGTCTGCGCGGCCGACTTCATCGAGCGCCATGCGCATCCGGCGCTGTACCGCGTTCACGAGGGCCCCACGCCCGAGAAGCGCGTGTCGCTGCAGGCCTACCTGCGCGGGCTGGGCATCGGCGTGGCGCTGAGCGACGAGCCCACGCCCAACGAACTGCAGGCCATTGCGCAGGCCACCAAGGACCGGGTGGACGCGGCGCAGATCCACGCGATGTTGCTGCGTGCCATGCAGCAGGCCATCTACACCGCCAGCAACTCGGGCCACTTCGGCCTGGCCTACGAGGCCTACACGCACTTCACCAGCCCGATCCGGCGCTATCCGGATTTGCTGGTGCACCGCGTGATCAAGGCCCTGCTGCTGGGCAAGCGCTACCACCTGGTGACCGGCGAGGTCGAGAACCCCGCGCCGCAGCGCCGCGCGCCGGCCCGTGCCGCACCCAAGGCCGGTGGCCGCAACGTGGCCAAGACCCAGGCCAGCGCGCAGGAGATGGAGGTGTGGGAAGGCGCCGGCGCGCACTGCAGCGCCAACGAGCGCCGCGCCGACGAAGCCTCGCGCGATGTGGAGGCCTGGCTGAAGTGCCGCTTCATGCGCGAGCACCTGGGCGAGGAGTACGGCGGCACGGTGAGTGCGGCCACCACCTTTGGCCTGTTCGTCACGCTCGACGAACTGTATGTCGAGGGCCTGGTGCACATCACCGAGCTCGGCGGCGAGTACTACCGCTTCGACGAGGTCAAGCAGGAACTGCGCGGCGAGCGCACCGGCGTGCGCTATGCCGTGGGCTCGCGGGTGCGCGTGCAGGTGATCCGCGTGGACCTCGATGCGCGCAAGATCGATTTCCGTCTGGTGCGCGAGGGCGAGGAGCCCGAGCGCCTGCTGGCCCGCGGCCGCAAGCCGACGTCGGCGGGCGCGGTCGACGAGCTGGAAGACGTGCGCAGCCGCGACCGCGAGGCCAAGGCCGCGCGCGGCAAGGCCGTGGCGGCCCGCCAGGGCCCGGGTGGCAGGGGCGTGGCCGGCAAGAAGGCGCGCACGGCCGGCGCCAAGCCGGCCAAGACCGCCAAGGCGCCCAAGAGCCGCACGCGCCGCTGAGCCAAGGCTGTGCGGCTGGGCGGCCGAGCGGCGCCCGCTCAGCGGCCGGCCAGCGGCGCCGTGCCGGGTGGCCGTGCCGCCATGGCCTCGATCAAGTCGGCGGCGCGCAGCGGCAGGCTCGGATCACCGGTCTCGGCCGCACGGCCATGGCGCCACACGGCTGCGGCGGTGGCGGCCATCAGGCCGGCCCGATCGGTCGCGGCCACCTGTGACCACAGCCCGCCCAGCCAGCCGGCCAGCACGTCGCCCGAGCCGGCGCTGCCCAGGCGGGCGTTGCCGGTCGGATTGATCTGTGGAAGGCTGCCGGGCGCGGCGATCACGCTGCCCGAACCCTTCAGCACGACCATGGCGTTCAGCTGCCGCGCCAGACGCTCGGCGCTGGCGATGCGGTCAGCCTGCACCTCGGCCACGCCGCAGCCGAGCAGCCGTGCCGCCTCCAGCGGGTGGGGGGTCAGCAGCGTGGGCGCGGCGCGGGCTGCCAGGGCTGCGGCCAGCGCGCCATCGGCGGCCACGGCGTTCAGCGCATCGGCGTCCAGCACCAGGCGGCTGGCGTGGGCCAGCACGGCAGGCAGCACGGCACGCACCGCCTCGCCGCCGCCGCAGCCGCACACCACGGTGGCCTGCGCCAGCGTGTCGGGCTGAAGCAGGCTGGCGGGCTCACGCGGCATCAGCTCGGGCCGCCCGGCGTCCTCGGCCAGCGCATTGCCGCCCAGCCGGGCCAGGTAGACCCGGCCGGCGCCGGCGGTGAGCGCGGCGCGCGCGGCCAGCAGCGCCGCGCCACCCATGCCGGCGGCGCCGCCCAGCACGATGACATCGCCGAAGCTGCCCTTGTGCTGCACATGCCGGCGCGCAGCGGCACAGGGCGGCCCGCCCAGCCAGGCACTGGCCGGCTGGGCGGCGGGATCGACGCCCAGGGTGTCCAGCCACACGCGGCCGGCGAAATCACGCCCGGCGCCGGTGAACAGCCCCGGTTTGAGCGACAGCAGCGACAGCGTGTGCGCGGCGCGCACAGCGCCCCACGGTGCTTCGCCCAGCGGCCAGCCGGTGTCGGCGCGCAGGCCCGATGGCAGGTCGACCGCCAGCACCGGGGCCGACTGGCCATTCAGGCTGCTGATGGCCCGTGCGATGGCGCCGTCGGGCGCGCGCGAGGCGCCCAGCCCCAGCAGGGCGTCCAGGCACAGGTCGGCGGCCAAGCGGTCGGGCAATCCGGGGCTGATCGGCACACCGGCCGCCTGGGCCCGCCGCAACGCGTCGGCGGCGTCGGCCGGCAGACACAACGGATCACCCAGCAGCGAGACCTGGACCTGGCGGTGCCAGCGCTGCAGGTGCAGCGCCGCGACCAGGCCGTCACCGCCGTTGTTGCCCGGACCTGCGGCCACCCAGACACGTTGCGCATGCGGTGCGATGGCCATGGCCAGCCGCGCCACCGCCAGGCCGGCGCGCTGCATCAGCACATGGGGTGCCGACGCAGCGAGCGCCGCCGCCTCGAGCCGGCGCGAGGCGGCCACATCATGCAGGGGCCAGCCGGCGGCCGAAGGCAGCACCGGCGTCAGGTGGCAGGGCAGGTCGGACATTGGCACAAAGGGCGCCCGGGAAGGCGGCATGCAGTCTGGCACGGGAAGGCGTGCGCCGATTGTGCGGGCCCGGCGCCCACCTTCGCCTTCGCCTGCGCCTGCGTCTGCGCCGGCCTTCAGCGCCTGCGGGCGCTCAGCGTGCCAGGCGGCCGATGTCCAGGCCTTCCACATCGATGGCCGGGCTGCGGCCGCCGATCAGGTCGGCCAGCACGCGGGCCGAGCCGCAGCCAAGCGCCCAGCCGCTGGAGCCGTGGCCGAGGTTCAGCCAGACGCCGGGCGCGCCACTGGCACCCAGCACCGGCGGGCCGTCGGGCAGCATCGGGCGCGCGCCCTTCCACTGCTGCACCTGGGCCAGCTGCGCGCAGCCGGGAAACCAGTCGTCGAGCACCTTGTACAGCGTGGCGATGGCACGCGCGTCGTGGCGGTCAAGCCGGCCGCCCAGTTCGGCGCTGCCGGCCACGCGCACGCGCTGGCCCAGGCGGCTGATGGCCACCTTGAAGCGCTCGTCCATCACCGCCGCGCGCGGGCCGACATCGGGATGGCCCTCGATGGCGCGCAGCGGCGCGGTGATCGAGTAGCCGTGCACCGGGGCCATCGGCAGCTTCAGCCCCAGCGGGCGCAGCAGCGCCGGCGCGCCCAGCGCGGCGCAGACCACGATGGCCTCGAAGGGCTCGGCCTGCACCTCCAGCCCGGCGGCGTCGGCATGGCGCAGCAGCGGCGTCGTGCCCGGTTCGATGGCCAGCACGCGGCGCTGGAAGCGGAACTGCCCGCCCAGGCGTTGCGCCTCGCCACGCAGCAGGTGCGCGAACTGGCGGCAGTTGCCCACGCTGTCGTCGGGCAGGTGCACGGCGGCATGCAGCGCTGTCTCGGCGTTCAGGCCGGGCTCGATGGCACGGGCTCGCGCGGCGTCCAGCAGGTGGAACCGCACCCCCAGCTCGGCCAGCAGCTTCAGGCTGCCACGGTTCAGCGCCAGATCCTTGGCGCTGCGCAGCAGCACCATGTAGCCCTGGGCCTGCTCGTAGTCGATGCGCAGCTGCTGGCCCAGCATGGCCTGCCGTGCCTGGCTGTAACGCGCCAGGCGGTGCATGCGCGCGCGGTTGGCCTGCCATACCGGCTGGCGGCATGCCCGCCACCAGCGCCACATCCAGCCCATCTGGCCGCCGGCCCAGGGCCGGCCCAGGCGCACCGGCGCGTGCGTGCCCAGCAGGTGGCGCAGCACCTTGGCGGGCATGCCCGGCGCGGCCCAGGGCGTGACGTAGCCCGGCGCCACCACGCCGGCATTGGCGAAGCTGGTTTCCTCGGCCACGCTGCCGCGGCGCTCGAACACGGTGACGGCGTGGCCATCGGCCGCCAGCTCGAACGCGGTGGTGACGCCGACAATGCCGGCGCCGATGACGGCGACACGCATCGTGTTCAGCTGTGCCCGTGGAAGGCGGCGGCCAGGGTCGTCTCGATCACCTGGGCCACGCCGAGCACGGTGTCGTCGGCCAGTGCCGGCGCCCACACCATCAGGCCCACCGGCATCTGGCCCGGCGCCTGGCAGGGCAGGGAGATCGCGCAGCCATCGAGCATATTCACCACCGATGGATTGCGCAGCAGCAGCGCATTGATCGCGAAGAAGCGCGGATCGCTGCCGATCAGCGGCGCCAGCGGTGGCGCCACCATCGGCACGGTGGGCGAGAGCACGGCGTCGAAACTGGCCAGCTGCGATTCGACCGTGGCGATCCAGCGCCTGCGCGCGGCGATCAGGTCAAGGTAGTCGGCGGCACCGATGGCCTGGCCACGGCGGATGCGCAGTGCCACGCGCGGGTCATACAGATGCTCGCGGGTGTTCAGGCGCTGGCGGTGCCAGGCCCAGCTCTCGGCGGCGGCAAAGCCGCCCTGGGTCTGCAGGTTGGCCAGTTCGTTCAGCGGCGCCAGCGGCAGGTCCTCGATCTGCGCGCCGGCGGCGCGCAGCAGCGCGAGCGTCTGCTCGAAGCCGCGCGCCACCTCGGTGTCCAGGCCATCGAGCATCAAGGTCTGCACCACCGCCAGGCGCAATGCGCCCAGCG
Source organism: uncultured Bordetella sp. (assembly GCA_964409495.1). Taxonomy (GTDB): domain Bacteria; phylum Pseudomonadota; class Gammaproteobacteria; order Burkholderiales; family Burkholderiaceae_C; genus Pseudaquabacterium. The sequence continues at coordinate 1,267 of CAYPDO010000300.1, read as the reverse complement.
GGCGGGCCAGCGGGCGTGGCGTGCGTGCAGCCAGGATGCCGTGCAGCAGCGCGGCATCGCGCACGCTGCGGGTGATGGCGCAGGCGGTGTCCAGCGTGCTCGACAGGGGAATGGCGCCGTCCAGCGGCACCAGGCGCTGCGTGCTCTTGAAACCCACCAGGCCCTGCAGCGCGGCCGGGATGCGGATCGAGCCGCCGGTGTCCGATCCCAGTGCAGCCCAGGCCGCGCCGGCGGCCACGCTCACCGCGCCGCCCGCGGTGGAGCCGCCGGGCACGCGTGGCGTGGCGTTCATCACCTGGGTCACCGGGTTCAGCGGCGTGCCATGGTGCGGATTGATGCCCACGCCCGAGAACGCGAACTCGCTCAGATTGGTGTGGCCCACCAGGGCCGCACCGGCGGCACGCAGCCGGGCCACGGCCGGACAATCGGCGGCGGCGGGCTGGGCGTCGGCCATCGAGGCCGAGGCCGCGGTGGTGGGCTGGCCCGCCACGTCGAACAAATCCTTGACCGACACCGCCAGCCCGGCCAGCGGTGGTATCGGGGCGCCGGCATCGTGGGCATGGTCGACGGCCATCGCCGCCGCGCGGGCCTGGGCGTCGAAGCGCCGTACGAAGGCATGTTCGCAGGCCGGCGTGTCGGTGGCAGCCAGAGAGTGCACCAGCAGGGCCGTGGCCGTGGCCTCGCCGCGATGAACGATGCCGGCTGCAGCGCTCAGATCCGGACCGCGTCCGGATGCTATAATCTTCGGGTTTATCTGGAAGTCCATCTGAGCCGAGGTCATGCTTCAGGCTCGGGCCGGCATCACGTGCCGGGCTGCCAGATGACAGAGCGTGTGAGCAAGCCGATTGAGCCGGATGCCGGTGACAAGCTTGCGAACACATATCCGCGAACCGGCCATCGATCAGGTGTCGCTGCAGCGGTGTGTTGGCATCAAGCCACCCCACTGGGCGATTCGCGCCGGATTCTAGACTCAACCTTCGGAGTTACCTCATGTCCGTCACCATGCGTGAAATGCTGGAAGCCGGTGTCCATTTCGGCCACCAAACCCGCTTCTGGAACCCCAAGATGGCCCCGTTCATCTACGGCCATCGCAACAAGATCCACATCATCAACCTGGAGAAGACGCTTCCGAAGTTCCAGGAAGCGATGGCCTTCGTGCGCCAGCTCTCCGCGCGCCGCGGCACCATCCTGATCGTCGGCACCAAGCGCCAGGCGCGCGAGGTGGTGGCGCTGGAGGCCGGCCGCTGCGGCATGCCCTTCGTCGACC
>CAYPDO010000299.1:0-6103 GCA_964409495.1 uncultured Bordetella sp. | reverse complement strand
GGCGGCCTGTCGAACATCGTCGAGAAGGCGATGGGCTCGATCATCAAGAGCGGCACGGCGCCGATCAGCGCCGTGCTGTCTCCGGGCGAGAAGCTCGCCCGCGGCCAGCGCGGCCTGGTCTACGCGGCGACGCCGGCCAGCGACTTCATCTGCGGCACGCTGCAGCTGGCCGCCGGCATGAACCTGCATGTGTTCACCACCGGCCGCGGCACGCCCTACGGCCTGGCCGAATGCCCGGGGGTGAAGGTGGCCACGCGCAGTGATCTGGCGCGCCGCTGGCACGACCTGATGGACGTGAACGCCGGCGCCATTGCCGATGGCGAGGCCACCGTGGAAGAACTCGGCTGGCAGCTCTTCCACACGCTGCTGGCCGTGGCCAGCGGCCGCAAGACCTGGGCCGAGCAGCACCAGCTGCACAACGCGCTGGTGCTGTTCAATCCGGCGCCGGTCACCTGATCGGCGGCGCGGCGGCGTCCAGCTCGAAGCACATCGTCCAGAACCCGGCGCTGCGCTGCAGGTGGCGGCGCGCGCCCAGGCGCTCGTAGAAGCCCGGCCCATCGGTGCCCAGCCACACGCGCGCCAGGCCCATGGCGCGTGCCTGGGCCAGCAGCGCACGCACCAGCGCCGAGCCGATGCCCTGGCCGCGCCGCGGCGGCACCACCACCATCGCGGCCAGCCAGGGCGTCAGGTCAGGCAGGCTGTCATCGTCGTGGTCGATCAGGTGCACGCAGCCCAGCGGCTGCCCGGCCTGCAGCGCCACCCAGCTGCTGATCACCCGGCCCGGCTCGGCCTGGCCGCTGAAGGCGCGGGCCAGGTAGTCCAGCGTCAGGCCGTCGGGCACATCGGCCCAGAACTCGGTGTGCACCAGCTGCGCGATGAAGGGGATGTGCTGGGGGTGGGCGAGCAGGGGCTCGATGCTGAACATGGCGGTTTCTCCGGCAGGCGCCTGGCCCGGATTGTTTCCTGGCGCGCAACACACCCTTGGCGCCGGGGGCGATTCTCCTTTCGTGGCTGGCCGCTCACAGTCGCGGCATGCGCTGCAGCCCACCCGGGTTGCCGCAGAACCCGATCCATCCACCCGAAGCGAAAGGTCCATCCCATGTCCCGTCTTGCCATTCCGTCCGTTCACGACGTTCCCGGCGCCTCGAAGCCGCTGCTCGATGCCGTGCACCAGCAGCTGGGCGTGGTGCCCAACATGATGAAGCTGCTGGGCAGCTCGACGGCCGCGCTGGAAGGCTACCTCTCGCTGAGCGCTGCGCTGGCCAAGGGCACGCTCGACGCCCGGCTGCGCGAATCGCTGGCGCTGGCGGTGGCCGAGTTCAACGGCTGCGACTACTGCCTGGCGGCGCACAGCTACATCGGCAAGCACATGGTCAAGCTCAGTGACGAGGCCATCGGCCAGGCGCGCGACGGCCACTCGACCGATGCCCGCCATGCCGCCGCGCTGCGCTTTGCGCGCCGCGTGGCCGCCGAGCACGGCCGCGTGAGCGACAGCGATCTGGCCAGCCTGCGCAACGCCGGCTTCAACGACGCCGAGACGCTCGAAATCGTGCTCAACGTGGCGCTCAACGTGCTGACGAACTACGTCAACAACGTGGCCCACACCGATGTCGACTTTCCCCGCGTCAGTACCCATCTGAGCGCCTGAGCGGCCACTGAACGCAGCGCGCCCTGCAAACCCCGAACGAACTGCCCACAAGAGCCCATCATGACCAAGACCTTCTTGCGCACCCATCTGCTGGCCATCGGCATTGCCGTGGCCGCCACCCTCAGTGCCGCGCTGGTGCCCGCCACCAGCCACGCCTACGACGAGAACTCGGCCTCGGCGGTGAACGTCGATGCCAGGGGCATCGGCCTGCGCGGCCACGACCCGGTGGCCTACTTCACCGTGGGCGCGCCCACGCTGGGCAGCAGCGCCCACACGGCCAGGCACAACGGCATCACCTTCCATTTCGCCAGCGCGGCCAACCGCGCCGCCTTCCAGGCCGATCCGGCCAGGTACGCGCCGCAGTTCGGCGGCTTCTGCGCCATGGGCGTGGTGCTGGAGAAGAAGCTCGACGGCGACCCCGATGCCTGGCACATCGCCGACGGCAAGCTCTACCTGAACGTCAACAAGGACGTGCAGAAGAAGTGGCTGCAGGACGTGAGCGGCAACAACCAGAAGGCCGAGCAGATCTGGCCGTCCATCCGCAACAAGACGCCGAAGTCGCTGGCCTGAGCACGGCAGGAGAAGCCCCATGACCACCCGTAGAACCGCTCTCGGCACCCTGGCGCTGGCCGCGCTGGTGCATGGCGCTGCACTGGCGGCGGACAAGGCGGGCGCCAAGCCGGCCATGGAGAAGTGCTACGGCATTTCACTGGCCGGCCAGAACGACTGCGCCGCCGGCCCGGGCACCAGCTGCTCGGGCACCGCCAAGCGCGACTACCAGGGCGACGCCTGGAAGAAGGTGCCGGCGGGCACCTGCACCAGCACCAAGACGCCCAAGGGCATGGGTTCGCTCACGCCCGTCAAGGCCTGAGGCCGCCACCCGGCGCCGGCACGGCCATGCACACGCTGACCGTAGGCATCGGGTTCAAGCCCCAGCACTTCATGCCGGCCATCGAGGCGCGGCATGCGGGCCTGTGGTTCGAGGTGCACCCCGAGAACTACCTGGCCGACGGCGGCCCGCGCCCGCGCATGCTGGCGGCGCTGGCCGCCGTGCACCCGGTGTCGCTGCACGGCGTGTCGATGTCATTGGCCGGCCCGACGCCGCCCGACGCTGCACACCTGCAGCGCCTGGCCGCGCTGGTGCGCGGGCTGCGCCCGGCGCTGGTGTCTGAACACCTGGCCTGGTCGCGGCTCGGTGCGCGCTACGAGCCCGACCTGCTGCCCTTCGTGCGCGACACCGCTGCACTGCAGCGTGTGGCCAGGCATGTGATGGCCGTGCAGGAGGCGCTGGGCCGCCCGATCGCCGTGGAGAACCCGTCGCACTACCTGGCCTTGCCAGGCCACCGCTGGGACGAGGTCGACTTCCTGTGCGAGCTGGTGCGCCGCACCGGCTGTGCGCTGCTGGTGGACGTGAACAACGTGCACCTGAGCGCCCACAACCTGGGCTTCGATGCCGGCCGCTGGCTGGCCCGCGTGCCGGCCCAGGCGGTGGCCGAGATCCATCTGGCCGGGCACAGCAGCGATCCGCTGCTGGGCGATGCCTTGTGGATCGACAGCCACGATGCACCGGTGGCCGAGGGCACCTGGGCGCTTTACCAGGGCCTGCTGGCGCGCATCGGACCACGCCCGACGCTGATCGAGTGGGATGGCCGACTGCCCGGCTTCGAGCGTCTGCTGCAGGAGCGGCAGCGTGCGCAGCGGCAGCTCGCGGCAGCCCGCGCAGCACCGGCGGCGGCCGCATGACAACCGACCACGCGCCCGCAGGCCGCCGGGCGGCCGCCGGGCAGGCGTTCCACTCGCGCTTCATGCGCGCCGTTGACCGCTGGCGCGACGGCGATGCGCCTGAACCAGGCGCCATCGCCGGTCTGGCCGGGCCGGCCTTCGCGGTCTACGCCAACACCGGACTGCGGGCCAGCATCGACGCACTGCAGGCCGCCTACCCCAGCGTGGTGCACAGCCTTGGCGAGCCGGCGTTCCGGTCTGTGGCCGCGCAGTTCGCGCGCGCACATCCGCCGACGGACGCCAGGCTGTTCCTGTACGGCCAGGGCTTTGCCGAGCACCTGGATGCACGGCATGCGCAGGGCGATCGGCCCTGGCTGGCCGACCTGGCCCGCATCGACCGCTGCCGAACCGAGGCCCATGCGGCCTTCGATGCCCCCATGCTGCGCGCTGCCGAGCTGGCGCAACGGCCGGCCGATGTGCTGGCCGGCACGGTGCTGGTGCCGGCTCCCGCCACGCGCTGGCATGGCCATGCCGTGTCACCGGTGCTGGACTTGTGGCTTGCCGCCAGCCAGGGCCTCCAGGGCCCGCCGCCGGCGCGCTGGCGCGGGCAGGCGGTGCTGGTCACGCGGCCCGGCGACGAGGTGCTGGTGCACGCGCTGCCGCTGGCCGGCATCGCGCTGCTGGACGCCTGCGCGCAGGCGCAGGCACTGGGCGCCGCCACCGCCGCCGCCTTGGCCGCCGATGCAGGGGTGGACGTGCAGGCGCTGCTGGCCACGCTGTTTGCGCAAGGCGCCTTTCAATCGCTGGCGCCCATGCCGGCGCCCCTCACCGCACGCTCAGGAGAACGCCGATGAACGCCCACCCGGCAACGCCCGCATCCACCCGACCAACGCTGCTGGCGCAGCGCATCCGCCTGCTCGACGCCATCGACCGCCGGGTCAGTCACCCGCTGCTGGCGCTGGGCGCGCGGCTGTCGATGGCTGGCGTGTTCCTGATGTCGGGGCGCACCAAGGTTGAAGGCTGGCTGAGCGTGTCAGACAGCGCGGTGTCGCTGTTCGCCGACGAGTACCGGCTGCCGCTGCTGCCGCCCGCGCTGGCGGCGCACCTGGCCACCTATGCGGAACACCTGTTGCCGCTGCTGCTGGTGCTGGGGCTGGCCACCCGCCTGTCGGCTGCGGGCCTGCTGGCGATGACGCTGGTGATCCAGGTTTTCGTCTACCCCGCGGCCTGGGCCACGCACCTGGGCTGGGCCACGCTGCTGCTGTACCTCATCGGTCGCGGCCCGGGCGCGTGGTCGCTGGATGCCTGGTGGCTGGGGCGGCGCGGCCAGGCCTGACGGCTGGCGGGCCGGCGGCCCGCCGTGCGGTGCCAGCGCGGCGCGGACAGCCCACCGTGCTTGCCGGCCAGGTACCAGAGGATGGCGCCCGACCCGAGCCATCGGCACCGTCACGCCGTTGGGCGTGCGGGCGTGTGGACGTTGCAGACCGAGATCATGTGTCGCAGACCAGGCAGGCTACAGGGGCGGGCGCGGGCAGTCGCAGGGCGCGCTGTGCATGGCGCAGCGCGGTTCTGAGCCCTTCTTCCACCACCGGGTGGTAGAACGGGCTGTCGAGCATCTGCTGCACCGTGTCGCCGCGCTGCACCGACCAGGCCAGCAGATGCCCCAGGTGCTCGGCGGCCGGGCCCAGCATCTCGGCGCCCAGCAGGCGCCCGCTGCCGCGCTGGGCATACAGCCGCAGCGCCCCCTGGTTGCGGCCCATCACGCGGCTGCGGCCCTGGTCGGCGAAGGACACCTCGCCGGTCACGACGCTGGCGCCCGATGCCAGCAGCTCGGCATGCGTGGCGCCCGCCAGGGCCATCTGCGGCTCGCTGAAGACCACCGCCAGCGGCGCGCGGCGCGGCCGGATGCGCAGGTCGGGCCAGCGGCCGGCGTTGTCGCCGGCGATGCGCCCTTCATCGGCCGCCTCGTGCAGCAGCGGGCGGTCGTCGGCGGCATCGCCGGCCATGAACACGGTGCTGTCGCCCACCTGGCCGGTGCGGCGGTCGTACACCGGCACACCCTGCGGATCCAGCGGCAGCGCCGTGTGCGCCAGGCCCAGGTGGTCGACATTGGGGCGGCGGCCGGTGGCGGCCAGCAGGAAGTCGAACGACTCTTCCTGCACCCGGCCGTCGGCCGCCACGCTGCGCAGCACCACCGTGTCGCCCTCGCGGCGCGGCTGCAGCGCGTGTGCGTGCAGCGTCAGCGACAGCTCGGCGTCAAATACCTCGGCCGCCAGGGCCTGCAGTGCCGGATCGGTGAGCGGGCCGATGCGGCCGCCGCGGCCGAACAGCCGCACGCGCACGCCCAGGCGGTGCAGTGCCTGCGCCAGCTCCAGCCCGACCACGCCGCTGCCCACCACGGCCACCGAGCCGGGCAGGTCGGCCCAGCTGAACACATCGTCGTTGACGATCAGGCGATCGCCCAGCGCGGTGCGCCAGGCTGGCGGCACGGCGGGGCGCGAGCCGGTGGCGATGACGATGCGCCCGGCCTGCAGCAGCCGGGGGGCGACGGTGCCGGCGGAGCTGGCGGGGTCGTCCACGGCCAGCGTGTGGGCGTCGACGAAACGCGCATGGCCCCGCCAGCGCTGCGACTCGGGCCATTGCTCGACGGTGTCGACGACGAAGCCAACGAAGCGGTCACGCTCGCTGCGCACGCGCGCCATCACGGCGCGGCCGTCGATGTCGATGCGCGGC
>CAYPDO010000298.1:3858-6113 GCA_964409495.1 uncultured Bordetella sp. | reverse complement strand
GCGTGGCGCGCCCGCTCCCCGAGAAGGTTTCCCTGCACATGAACCGCAAGAGCTTTGCCGCCCGTGCCACCGCGGTGGCCGTGACTTCCGCCCTGCTGCTGCCGCTGGCGGCCCTGGCGCAGAACATCGCCATCGTCAACGGCAAGGCCGTGCCCAAGGCGCGCCTGGACACCCTGCTTGACCAGGCCAAGCGCGCCGGCCAGGAAGTGACGCCCGAGATCCAGGCCCGCGCCAAGGACGAGGTGGTGCGCCGCGAGATCTTCGCCCAGGAGGCCGAGCGCCGCGGCGTGGCCCAGAGCGCCGAGTACAAGGCGCAGATGGAACTGGCACGCCAGAGCATCCTGATCCGCGAGCTGTTCGAGGACTACAAGAAGAAGAACCCGGTCACCGATGCCGAGGCCAAGGCCGAGTACGACAAGTTCAAGGCCCAGAATACCGGCATGGAATACCGCGCGCGCCACATCCTGGTGGAGCAGGAAGAAGAGGCCAAGGCCCTGATCGCGCAGATCAAGGGCGGCGCCAGCTTTGAAGAGCTGGCCAAGGCCAAGAGCAAGGACCCGGGGTCCGGCCAGAACGGCGGCGACCTCGACTTCGCCAAGCCCGACAGCTATGTGCCCGAGTTCGGCAAGGCCATGTCGGGCCTGAAGAAGGGCGAGATGACCGAGACCCCGGTGAAGACCCAGTTCGGTTGGCACATCATCCGCCTGGAAGACACGCGCGAAGCGCAGTTCCCGGCCTTCGACGCCGTGAAGGCGCAGATCCAGAAGCACCTGGAACAGCAGAAGCTGGTCAAGTTCCAGCAGGATCTGAGCAAGGGCGCGAAGACCGACTACAAGTTCGCCCAGTAAGTGGCGCCCCGGCTGCGGCGTACCGCAGCCCAGCCCCGCGGGGCTGAGCCCGGACACGAGGCGTCCTGAGGACGGCTTGTGCCTGGCGAAGCGGGCAGCCATGCAGGGCTGCCCGTGGTGCGCTGGCCTCGCCTCGCTTCGCTCACGGCTTTCACGGGCGCCCTCGGGCGCCCGTTGTCATTGACGTGCCGGCTTCGATGCCTCGGCCAGGAACAGCGCCGGATCGACCATCGATCGGTTCAGGCACACGCCCCAGTGCAGGTGCGGCCCAGTGACGCGCCCGGTGGCGCCCACCTTGGCCACCGGCATGCCGGCAGCCACCTCGTCACCGGCCTGCACATCGATGGCGCTCAGGTGGCACAACAGGCTCAGCAGGCCGCCACCATGGTCCAGCCACACCGACCGGCCGGCGAAGAAGTAGTCGCCGGTGTCGATCACGCGGCCGGCCAGCGGCGCCAGCACCGGCGTGCCGGTGGCTGCGGCGATGTCCATGCCGCTGTGCGGCGAGCGTGGCTGGCCGTTGAACACGCGCCGCAACCCGAAGGAACTGGAGCGCGGGCCGGGCACCGGTGGCTGCATGTGCAGCAGGCTGGGCACGGGCTCGCTGAAGTGCGCGATCACCCCGGCCAGGTGGGCGCGTTCGCGTGCGGCGCGCGCCGCGTTCTCGGGCGACAGATCCACATGGCCCGGCGCCACCTTCAGGCGCTGCTCGGCATAGCGGTGCGGCCTGACGTTCAACATGAGCGTGCGCGGCACCTCCTCGGCGCGCTGCACACGCAGGCCCAGCGCACCGGGTGGCACCGACAGACCGATGCCCAGCAGCACCGTCCAGCGCGCCGGGCTGCCGGTGACCAGCAGCGGCACATCGTCAAGCCAGGCGCGCGGGCGCTGCGCATCGGCGCCCAGATCGACCACGGCCACGCCGCCCGGCGCCAGACGGGCCTGCGGCAGGCTGGCCGCCACGGCCAGACCCGTGCCGCCGGGGTCGACGTCCGCGCGGTCCGCGCCGGCCAGTGCCAGGCGGGCCTGGGTGAGCGCCAGCGCCGCGGCCGGCAGGCGCAGCACCAGCGCCCTGCGCCTCAAGCCACCGTCTCCGGCAGCAGGTGCCCGGCTTCGATGTGCAGTTGCCGGTCGCAGCGCGCGGCAATGCCGCGGTCGTGCGTCACCAGCACCAGGGTCGTGCCCGATTCGCGGTTCATCTCGAACATCAGCTGCATCACCGTTTCGCCGGTGGCGTGGTCCAGGCTGCCGGTGGGCTCGTCGGCCAGCAGCACCGCCGGCTCCACCACGAAGGCGCGGGCCAGCGCCACGCGCTGCTGCTCGCCGCCCGACAGCGTGCGCGGGTAGTGGCGCAGGCGCTCGCCCAGGCCCACGCGGCGCAGCATCTCGGTGGCGGCGGCGCGTGCG
>CAYPDO010000298.1:0-3848 GCA_964409495.1 uncultured Bordetella sp. | reverse complement strand
CGGCAGCATCACGTTTTCCAGCGCCGAGAGGTGCGCCAGCAGCTGGAAGCTCTGGAACACGAAGCCCAGCTGCTGCGCACGCAGCGCGGCGCGGGCGTCTTCGTCGAGCGCGAAGATGTCGGTGCCGGCAATGCGCACCGTGCCGCTGCTGGGCTTGTCCAGGCCCGCGATGATGGCCAGCAAGGTGCTCTTGCCGGAGCCCGAGGCGCCAACAATGGCGGTTGAACCTCGGCTGGCGATCCTCACATCGATGTCATGGAGAATGGTCAGCGTGCCGGTCGAATCAGACACCGCGCGCGTGACGTGCTCGACCGAAATGATGGGATCGCTCATGGATGGTGTGATGCCGCGGCACGGCGTGTCGCGACGAAAGCTGCTGGCGCACTGTAGCGCGCTGGGCCTGCCCCTGTGGGCACTGCCGGCGATGGCCGCGCCGGCACCGCGCCGGCTGCTGGTGGTGGGCGACAGCCTGTCGGCCGAGTACGGCCTGGCGCGCGGTGCCGGCTGGGTGGCGCTGCTGGAAAAGCGCCTGGCCGAGGAGAAGATCGCCGCCACCGTGGTCAATGCCAGCATCAGCGGCGACACCACCTCGGGCGGGCGCTCGCGCCTGGCGGCGCTGCTGGCCCAGCACAAGCCCACGCATGTGGTGATCGAGCTGGGTGGCAACGACGCGCTGCGTGGCCTGCCGCTGGACATGACGCGGCAGAACCTGCAGGCCATGGCCGAAGCCGCCAAGGCCAGCGGCGCCAAGGTGATGCTGGTGGGCATGCAGGTGCCGCCCAACTACGGCGCGCGCTATGGCCAGGACTTCGCGGCGCTGTTCGCCAGCGTGGCCCAGGCGCAGGGAGCGGCGCTGGTGCCCTTTCTGCTGGCCGGCGTGGCCGACGGCCCGCAGGCCGAGCGCCTGTTCCAGCCCGACCGCATCCACCCGCTGGCCGAGGCCCACCCGACGATGCTGGCCAATGTATGGAAGGTGATGCAGCCCTGGCTGCGCTGAGCCCGCGAAGCCACGCGCCGGCGCACGCAGCCTGATCAGGGCCGGGCCCGCTGGGCCCGCTCACCGCTGCGGCGCGGGCCGTCCTCCGGCCCACGCGACTCGCGCTCGGCGCGCGGCGGGCGAGGCGTGGCCGCCGGCGGGGCCGCGGGGGCTGGTGGATGGATGGGCACCTGGGTCACTGGCGGACGCAGCGGCTGCGCAGGCGCAGGCGGATACGGATACGGATGCGGCGCCGGATGCAGGTGCGGCGGCGGCAGCGGCTGCGCCGGGGGATGCGGATGCACGCGTGGCGGGTGCGGCGATGGCCGAAGGTGGCGCGGCGCCACCGATGGCCCCGGCGCCCAGCACCAGCGGCCGCCGATCAGCAGCCAGCGGCCTGATCGGTAGGGCGTGACGGCCCAGGGCGCGGCGTCGATCCAGGCCCAGCCACCTGGCGCGATCCAGGCCCAGCGGCCGTCACGATACGGCGCCCAGCCCGGCGGCAGCTGGCGCGGCTGCCACACGCGACCGGCACCGGGCTCGTCGCGCCAGTCGCCCCAGCGCTGCAGTTCGGCGGCGCCGGGCAGGTCGGCCACGTCAGGCGGCAGTGCGGCCCACGCCGCGGTGTCGCTGCGGGCCTCGCGGCGAGCCCAGTCGGCAAAGGCATCGCGGTCCACGCCCATCCAGGCGTAGTGGGTGCGCGGTGGCCGGCCTTGCAGCCAGAAATCGGCGCGCCGCCCCTGCGGCACATCCAGCGCGCTGTCCTCGGCGTCGAAGCGCCAGTCGCCGTCCCAGGCCGTGGCCTGGGTGCTGTCGTGCACGCGGCTGAGGCGGTAGTGCCCGGCGCGCAGCGGCCACAGCCGGCCCTCGGGCGTGCGCAGCACGATGGGGCGGCCGTCCAGATCGCCCGGCACAAGCAGCGCCAGGTGGCCGCGCGGCAGCCAAAGCCACAGCTGGTCGGCATCCATCTGCTCGATGTGCAGCTCGCTGTCGGGCCCCAGGCGCAGGACCAGGGTCTGCAGTTGCAGCGTGGCGCGGCCCTCCTGGCCCGTGCGCACCCGGTCGCCCTGGCCCAGCGGCATGTGGCGCAGGGGTGTGTCGCGGCTGTCCAGCCAGGTGTCGCGGGCATCGCTGGCGCCGGCCGCGGTCTCGTCGGCGCGGTCCAGCAGCCATACCGGGCCGTCGGTGGCGGCCAGCCAGCCGACCTGGCCGTCGGCATGCGCAGGCAGCCACACTGCCAGCCACAACGCCAGCCAAAACGCCCGCACGCCGGGCAGCACCCGGCCGCCTTTGCGCCGGGCCGGTGCGATGTGCCTCATGGGTGCCATCGGCATGCCTTCCAGCGCCCGCCAGCGGGCGCCTCCATGCTCAACGCACCCGGCCGCCGCGGCGCTGACCGCGCGCTGCGCAACGCTGACTCAGCCAGCCCTGTGCGCGCTGGCGTGTGCGCAGGCAAAGGCCCGCCAGGCTTCGCGCTCGCCGGGCCGCAGCGTCAAGGGCTCGGCGCCCTGCTCGGTGACCAGCACCGTGTGCTCCCACTGCGCCGACAGGCTGCGGTCGCGCGTCACCACCGTCCAGCCATCGGCCAGCGTGCGGCAGTGGTGGCTGCCAGCGTTGAGCATGGGCTCGATGGTGAAGGTCATGCCCGGCAGCAGCGTGATGCCCGGGTTGCCGGTGCGGTAGTGCAGCACCTCGGGCGCCTCGTGCATCTGCTGGCCGATGCCGTGGCCGCCGTAGTCGCGCACCACGCTCAGGCCATGCGCCTGCGCATGGCGCTGGATGGCCGCGCCGATGTCGCCCACGCGCGCGCCCGGGCGCACGGCCAGCAGGCCCAGGTACAGCGCCTGCTGGGTCAGCGTGGCCAGGCGCGCACCGGCCAGCGTGGGCCGGCCGGCACTGAACATCGCGCTTGAATCGGCATGCCAGCCGTGGCAGCTGGCCACCAGGTCGATGTTGAGCAGGTCGCCATCGCGCAGCAGCTTGTCGCCCGGCACGCCATGGCACACCACCTGGTTCACCGAGATGCAGCTGGCATGGCGGTAGCCCTGGTAACCCACGCAGGACGGCACGCCGCCATGGTCAACGATGTAGTCGTGGCACAGGCGATCGAGCTGCGCGGTGCGGATGCCCGGGCGCACATGCGCGCCGATCATCTCCAGCGCGCCGGCCACGATGGCCGCGGCCTCGCGCATGTGGGCAATGGCCTCGGGCGTCTTGATCAGCGCAGACATCAGCATGGCAGCTCTCCGTGCGCGGCCCAGGTCAATCGTCGTCGCCGGCGCTGGCATCCAGCGCCGGGAACAGCACGCTGGTGAAGCCCAGCTCGCGCAGGTCGCTCATGCGCGTGGGGTACAGGCGGCCGATCAGGTGGTCGCACTCGTGCTGCACCACGCGGGCATGGAAGCCGTCGGCCTCGCGCTCGATGGGCCGGCCCGTCGGGTCGACCCCGGTGTAGCGGATGCGCGCATGGCGCGGCACGCGCCCGCGCAGGCCGGGCACCGACAGGCAGCCCTCCCAGTCGCTTTCCATGGCCTCGTCCAGCGGCGTGATCTGCGGGTTGATCAGCACCGTGGCCGGCACCGGCGGGCGGTCGGGGTAGCGCGGGTTGGGGCCGCCGCCGCCAAAGATCACCACCTGCAGGTCCACGCCGATCTGCGGCGCGGCCAGGCCGGCGCCGTTGGCCGCCACCATGGTCTCGGCCATGTCCACCAGCAGCTGGTGCAGCTCGGGCGTGTCGAACTGGGTGACCGGCTGCGCCACGCGCAGCAGGCGGGCATCGCCCATCTTCAGGATCTCTCGCACGGCCATCGGCTCGGCTCCTCGGGGGGTGGAAGGCTGCTGGATTGTCGTCAAACGGCGCGCCAGGCCAACC
>CAYPDO010000297.1:0-6118 GCA_964409495.1 uncultured Bordetella sp. | reverse complement strand
GCCGCCGCCGCCCTGCTGGCCTGGGGCGCCCCGCCGCCGGCGCCGCCACCGCCGGCCGTGCCGGCAGCCGGCGGCGCGGCCGCCGCCGCACCCCGCGCGCCCGCCGTTCCGTATCAGTGGATCGGCAGCCTCGAGGACGAACGTGGTCGCCAGGTGCTGCTGGGCGGGCCGCTGCGCAGCGCGGCGGTGCGCCAGGGCCAGGTGCTGGATGGCCAGTGGCGCATCGAGGGCGTGCGCGACGGCCGCCTCGAGCTCACCTGGCTGCCCGGCGGCCTGACAGTCATCGTACGCGGCCAGACCCCGACCCGCTCCGGCAGCGCTGCCACCCACAACAACGACGACAACCCCGGGCCCGATTCATGAGCCGTGTCACCTTCCTGCGTGTGCCCGCCCTGCGGCTGCCGCGTCTTGCCACGGCCGCGATGGCCGGCCTGGCCTGCACCCTGTGGCTGGCCGGCTGCGCCACGACCGCCATCGACGAGGCCGACCGCCTGGCCCGCGCCGGTCGCTATGAAGACGCCTACCGCCAGCTGGACGAGGCATTGAAGGCGCGCCCCGACGACAGCGCCCTGCGCACCGCCCATGCCCGCCAGCGCGACCGCGTGGTGGTGCTGCTGCTGGCGCAGTGCGAGCTGGCGCTGGCCGCCGGGCGCGTGGACGAGGCCGAGCGCCTGGTGGAGCGGGCGCGCACGCTCGACGCCCAGCAGCCGCGCCTGCCGGCGCTGCAGCTGCAGCTGGTGCAGGCCCGCCGCGAGCAGCAGCGCCAGACCGAGGCCGCCAACGCGGCGGCCGAGGCCGCGCGCCGCGCCGCCGAGCCCAAGCCGCCGCCGCCGCTGCCGGCGGCGCTGGCCGCGGCCTACCAGAAGCCGGTGGCGCTGGAGTTCCGCGAGGCGCCGCTGCGCCAGGTGTTCGAGACGCTGGCGCGCGCCAGCGGCGTGAACTTCGTGTTCGACAAGGACGTGCGCGGCGACGCCAAGGTCACGGTGTTCCTGCGCAACGTGTCGCTGGACGAGGCCATGCGCGTGATCCTGGCCACCCAGGCGCTCGACCGCAAGCTGCTCAACGACAGCACGGTGCTGATCTACCCCAACACCGCGGCCAAGCAGCGCGAGCACCTGGAGCTGGTGACCCGCAGCCTGTACCTGCGCAATGCCGATGCCAAGCAGGTGCTGGCCCTGGTGCGCACGATGACCAAGACGCGCGACCTGCATGCCGACGAGCGCCTGAACGCGCTGGTGCTGCGCGACACACCCGAGGTGGTGCGCCAGGTGGAGCAGCTGATCGCCACGCTCGACCTGCCCGAGCCCGAGGTGCTGCTGGCCGTCGAGGTGATGGAGGTGGCCAGCAACCAGCTCGCCAGCCTGGGCCTGTCCTGGCCCACCTCGGTGCAGTACGGCCTGCCGGGTGTCAGCGGCCAGGTGGCGCTGGGTCAGCACGGCAGTTTCCGTGCCACGGTGGCCAATCCGGCGCTGCTGGCCACGCTGAAGGGCGACTACGGCAACACCAACCTGCTGGCCAACCCCACCATCCGTGCCCGCAACCGCGAGAAGGCCAAGGTGCAGATCGGCGACAAGCTGCCGGTGTTCAGCACCACCCAGGTGGTCAACGGCAGCGTCAGCACCTCGGTGGCGGTGACCTATGTGGACGTGGGCCTGAAGCTCGATGTCGAGCCCACCATCCAGCTCGACGGCGAGGTGACGATCAAGGTGGCACTGGATGTCACCAACCTGGTGCGCGAGGTCACCGGTCCCAGCGGCGCCACCGCCTACCAGGTGGGCCAGCGCCTGACCACCACCACGCTGCGGCTGAAGGATGGCGAGACCCAGGTGCTGGCCGGCCTGATCAGCGACGAGGACCGCCGCACCGCCACCGGCCTGCCCGGGCTGTCGCAGATGCCGGTGCTGGGCCGGCTGTTCGGCGTGCAGGGCGACACGCGCAACAAGAGCGAGGTGGTGATGCTGATCACCCCGCGCATCGTGCGCCGGCTCGAGCCGCCGTCGGCCGCGGCCGCCACCCTGCCCTCGGGCACCGACAGCCAGCCCGGCGCCCAGACGCTGCGCCTGGCCAGTGCCGCGCGCATGAGCGTGGCCGATCGCCGCGGGGCGCCGGCAGCCGCGCCACGCAGCGGCGGCGCACGCGCTGACGCCGCCCCCGGCGCGGCCGCCGCTGCCGGTACGCTGCAGATCCGCGCCACGCGCGAAGCCCGGGTGGGCGACACCGTGTCGGTGACCCTGGCCAACCGCAGCGCCAGCGAGCTGAGCGGCGAACTGCAGTTCGATGCCCAGAGCCTGCAGCTGGCCTCGGCCGGCGGCGGCGCCGGTGCCGGTGCCGGCCGCATGGCCTTCACGCTGGCCCCCGGCGGCGAGACCGTGGCCGTGCTGCGGGTGATGCCGGCCGCCGCCGGCCAGACGCTGGGCCTGCAGGTCAGCGGTCTGATGGCCAGCGGCGGTGGCGAGGTGGTGGTCGACGGCCAGGCCGAGATCCAGGTCGTCGACGCCGTGCGGCCGGCACCCCAGCCCGGCGCGGGCCCGGGCAAGGACGCGCCATGACCCGGCGCCCGGTGCCGCGCCCGGCAGGCGGCCCGTCGCAGGGCCGCCGCGGCTTCACGCTGGTCGAGATGCTGGTGGTGCTGACCATCGTCGGCATCCTGGCCGGCGCCGCCGTGCCGCTGCAGGAGCTGGTGGCGCGCCGCGCCCGCGAGGCACAGCTGCGCGAGGGCCTGCGCAGCATCCGCACGGCGCTCGACGCCCACCGCGCCGCGGTGGAGGCCCGGCGCATCGCGCCCGGCGCCGACGGCACGCCCTGGCCGGCCACGCTGGAACTGCTGGAGCGCGGCGTGCCGCTGCTCGACGAAACCGGCCAAGCGCGCGAGGACGCCCGCCTGTACCTGCTGCGACGCCTGCCGCGCGACCCCTTCGCCGATGCCGCACTGCCGGCCGCGGCCACCTGGGCGGTGCGCGCCAGCACCCAGGCGCCCGGCCAGTTCGGCGGCGGTGCCGACGTGTTCGACGTCGCGCCGCGCACCACCGGCCGCGCGCTGGACGGCAGCCGGTACCAGGACTGGTGAGGCCGCCATCCATGCACGCCATGCCCCCGCTGCGCCGCGCCGGCTTCACGCTGATCGAGCTGATCGTCGTGATGGCCATCGTGGCCCTGCTGGCCAGCATCGCCGCGCCGCGCTACCTGCGCAGCGTGGACCGGGCGCGCGAGAACAGCCTGCGCAGTTCGCTGGCGGTGATGCGCCAGGCCATCGACCAGTTCGCCGCCGACCGCGGGCGCTATCCCGAGAGCCTGCAGGAGCTGGTGAACCAGCGCTACCTGCGCCAGCTGCCGGAAGACCCGCTGACCGGCCAGCGCGAGACCTGGGTGACGCTGGCGCCGCCGGCCGACGATGCGCTGCCGGCCAGCGCCGACGCGGCCGCGGGAGGCAGCACGGCCGCGCCGCCGGGGCCGGCTGAGGGCCAGGCCGGCAGCCCGGCCACCGGCGTGTGGGATGTGCGCTCCGGCGCCGCCGGCCGCGCCCGCAGTGGAGAGCTCTATGCCGATTGGTGAGCGTCCACACGCCGCGCCGCGCCGCGGCTTCACCTACCTGGTGCTGCTGTTCATGCTGGCCATCGGGGCGGCCGGGCTGGGCGCCCTGGCCACGCAGTGGCAGGCCGCCACCCAGCGCGAGCGCGAGGCCGAGCTGCTGTTTCGCGGCAGCCAGATGGCCCAGGCCCTGGGGCGTTATGCCGCGGCCACGCCGCCGGGCCTGCCACGCGCACCGCAGGCCCTCGAGGAGCTGCTGGACGACCGGCGCAGCATGCCGCCGCGCCGGCATCTGCGCCGGCTGTATGCCGATCCCTTCAGCGGCCAGCCCGACTGGCTGCTGCTGCGCGATGCCAGGGGCGGCATCGTGGGCCTGCACAGCCGCGCCACGCAGCGCGCCTGGCGGCGCCATGGCCTGCCTGTGCCCATGCCGCCGCGCCAGCCGGCCAGCGTGGGCGACTGGCTTTTCATGACGGAAGCCGGCCCCCAGGCCGCGCCGGCGCAGCCCCCCGACGGGGCGCCCGGCGCCCTGGGGCAGCCCGGCGCGGCCGCGGCCGGCACCGATCCGAACACGAGGAGGACACCTTGACCCCGAACCCATCTGCTTCCCCGGCGCCCTGGCTGCCGGCGGGGCATCCCGGCGCACCGCCGGCGCAGCCCCTGGTCGACCTGCAATCGCTGGACGGCGAGCAGGCGCTGGGCCTGATGCGTCTGCTGGAGGCGGCGCCGTCGGTGCAGCGCCGGCACCAGTTCTTCGTCTGGACGCAAAGCCAGATGCAGCCGCTGGTGCCGCACCGGCTGCTGGTGTGCGGCGCCTGGCAGCGCCAGCGGCGCGCCGTGGTCTTCGATGCCTTCCACAGCGTGGTGATGCCGGCCCCGGCGATCGACCACCTCACCGATGCCGAGGGGCCGCTGGTGGCCGCGCTGGCCGCGCATTGGGTGGAAGGCCGCGGCCGCGCCCGCGCCATGCCGCTGGCCCAGCTGAGCGGCGCCGCGCGCCAGGCCGCCGAGCCGCTGGGCGCGGTGCTGGGCGACAGCCACCTGCTGATCCACGGCGTGTCGCGGCCGCAGCGGCCGGCCGAGATCGAGAGCCTGTTCGTCATCGGCGGGCTGGGCAGCGGCGGCGCGCCGGGCCCGACCCTGGCCCAGCGCTGCGCCTGGCTGGAACTGGTGCTGCCCTTTCTGCACAGCACCTGGCTGCGCGTGACGGCCACCGAGCTCGACCTGCAGCGCCTGGGCGGGCCGGGCGGCCTGGCTGCGCCCGACAAGGCGCGCAGTGCCGCGGCCAGTGCGCCGCGCGGCAGTGTCACCGAGCGTGAGCGGCAGATCCTGGGCTGGGTGCAGGAGGGCAAGAGCAACCACCAGATCGCCACGGTGCTGGGCATCAGCCCGCTGACGGTGAAGAACCATGTGCAGAAGATCCTGCGCAAGCTGGGCGCCAGCAACCGCGCGCAGGCGGTGTCGCGGGCCATGGCGCTGGGCGCGCTGCCGCCGCCCGAGCGCCGCAACGATGGCGATGCGGGCTGAAGGCCGCCACGCGCCCCGTGGCCGCGGCGCTTCAGGTGCCGCCCTCGTCGGCGCCTGAAGGGCCGGCGCATGAGCCGAATGGCTCATGGCCACCGCCGCTGTCGTCACCCGTGCTGCCTACATTGGCCGGCTCGCTGCAGCAACGGTTTCGGTTGCGGCCCTTTGTTCCGCGTTGTTCCGCGTAGTCCCGCGTTGTCCCGGAGTCGTCTGCATGATTCGCGTCTGTTCCCCTGCTGCCCGCGCTGCCGCGCGCGTTCTGGCGGCCCTGCTTGTCACCGCGTGCCCGCTGGCAGCGCATGCCTGGTGGAACGCCGACTTCAAGCAGCGCACCGTGGTCACGCTGAACACCGGCGCCGCGGGCGTGACCACCAGCGAGGCGCTGAGTGGCGTGGCCGTGCCGGTGCGCCTGCACTCGGGCAATTTCGACTTCGTCGGCGCCAAGCCCGACGGCAGCGATGTGCGCGTGCTGGCGGCCGATGACAAGACGCCGCTGAAGTTCAGCATCGAGCGCTGGGACGGCACGGCCGAGATGGCGGTGCTGTGGGTGCAGATGCCCCTGGTGGCGCCAGGCAGCGACAAGAACCTGATCCATGTCTACGCCGGCAACCCCAAGGCCGCGGCCGAGCCGGCCACGCCGGTGGTTGACAGCGGCGCCCAGCTGACCCTGCACTTCGAGCGCGCCGATGGTGCGCTGCGCGATGCCAGCGGCGCGCCGCTGACCGGCGGCGGCCCGGTGGCCAGCGAGGCCAACGGCCTGATCGGCGCCAGCGGTCGCTTCGACGGCAGCCAGATGGTGGAGCTGCAGACGGTGGACCGTCTGCAGGCCGGCCCCGGCGCGCCCTATGCCGTGAGCCTGTGGATCAAGCCGGCCGCAGGCGCCGGCACCCTGCTGTCGCAAGGGCCGCTGACGCTGGACCTGGACGGCGGCAAGGCGCGTGTGCGCCTGGGCCCGCTGACGGTGGCCGGCGGCGAGCTGCCGCCCTCGGCCTGGGCCCATCTGGCGGTGGTGCAGTCGGCCGGCAAGCTGACGCTGTTTGTCAACGGCGAGCAGGCGGCCCAGGCG
>CAYPDO010000296.1:0-6135 GCA_964409495.1 uncultured Bordetella sp. | reverse complement strand
CGGCTCGGCGCGCAGGCGCGTGGCCTGCTCGAAGGCGTAGGCATAAGCCAGCAGGCGCGCGTCGTCACCCGGTTTGCCGATGAAGGTGATGCCCAGTGGCACGCCTTCGCCCTTGGCACCGATCAGCGGCGCCAGGCCGCCGCGGGTGCGCAGGCCCAGCGGCACGGTGATGGCCGGGTAGCCGGCGGTGGCGTAAAGCGCGGAGTGCACGTTCTCGAAGCTCACCAGCACCTGCAGCTTCTTGCTGGCGAAGGCGGCATCCAGCTCGGCGGCGGCGGCGCGGCGCATGGCCTGGGCCATGGCGGCATAGTCGGCCGCGCTGATGGGGGCCGACAGTTGCGCCAGGCCGGCCAGCATGTCGGCGCCGAAGGGCTGGCGGCGCTGCGGCTGGGCTGCGTTGTAGGCCACCAGATCTTCCAGGCGCTTCACCGGGCCGCCCAGCGCAGCCACGTAGCCCAGCGTGTCGTGGCGCAGGCCGGCGCCGATGAAGGCCATGAAGCGCCCATCGGCCAGCACCGGCGGCGTGGGCCCCAGCACCACCGGCCGCAGCCGCGCGCCAGCCGCCGCCAGCGTGCCCGATGCGGCTTGCAGTGGCGCGGTGTTGCCGTCGGTCTTGCTGATGTCGCTGGCCAGCACGCCCACGGCCACGCCGTCCAGCGCATCGGGGCGCAGGTGGCGGGTGAGGTCTTGGCGGTTCTGCGAGATGGCGCCCAGCAGGATGGCCACGTCGGTCACGCTGCGGCCGATGGGGCCGGCCGAGTCGTTGTTCCTGATCAGCGGGATGACGCCTTCACCGCTCACCTGGCCGCGGCTGGGCTTCATGCCCACCACGCCGTTCCACGACGATGGCGAGATCAGCGAGCCCGAGGTTTCGGTGCCCACGCTCACCATCGTGAGCCGCGCTGCCGTGCCGGCCGCCGAGCCGGCGCTCGAGCCGCCGGTGATGGCCGCGCCATGCGGGTTGAGGGTCTGCCCGCCCACGGCGCTGTTGCCGCCGATGCGCGGGCCCAGGGCCACCACGCCGGCCCATTCCGACAGGTTGGCCTTGCCCAGGATCACTGCGCCGGCGGCGCGCAACTGCGCCACCAGCGGCGCGTCGCGGCGGGCCACATGGTCGAGCAGCAGTTCGGCGCCGGCCGTGGTGTGCATCGGGCCGGCGGTCTCGATGTTGTCCTTCAGCGTCACCGGGATGCCGTGCATCGGGCCCAGCACCTGGCCGCTGTGGCCGCTCTTGCGCGCAGCGTCGGCGGCGCGGGCTTCGTCGAGGGCGCGCGGGTTCAGCTCCACCAGGGTGCGCAGCCCGTCGTCGAAGCGCCGGGTGCGGTGCAGGAAGTACAGCGTGAGCTCGGTGGCGCTCAGCTGGCCGGCCTGCATGGCGGCCTGCAGATCCGGGATGCTGGCCTGGCGCAGCAGCGCATCCAGCGCGGCGAGGCGCTCGGCCGGCAGCGCATCCAGCGCCGGGGTGAAGGGCGTGAAGTCGAGCGGACGCAGGCGGGGGATGTTGGCGGCGGCCGCGGCGGCGGCCGGCGTGTCGGCCGCGTGCGCCAGCGGCGCGAGCGCGGCTTGGGCGGCCACCAGCAGCAGGGCGGCCAGCGTGGCGCGTGTGGTGGGCAACGGCCGGGTCGAAGGGGTGCGGCGGCGCATGCGCTCACTGCTTTCCGGGCACGAACTGCTCGCGCACGGCCTTGGCCAGCAGTTGCGGCGGCAGCAGGCCCTGGTCAAGCAGAAAGTCGTTGAAGGCCATGCGGTCGAAGCGCGGGCCCAGCGCCAGCTCGGTTTCGGCACGCAGCTGCAGCAGGCGCGCGTAGCCGTAGAAGTAGGTGCCGGCCTGGCCGGGGTTGCGGTAGGTGTAGCGTTCGATTTCCTGGCGCACCATGGCGGGCGAGAGCACCACCTCGTCGCTCAGCACGCGCCGGGCCTCGTCCAGGCCGATCAGGCCCAGGTTGAGCATCGGGTCCAGCATCGCGCGGGCCGATCGCAGCAGGCGGATCTGCAGCGCGATCAGCTGGCCTTCCAGCGGCTCATACGGCAGCGCCTGGGCCTCGGCATACAGCGCCCAGCCTTCCACGTTGACGCTGTTGAAGGCGTAGAGCGCACGCGCCAGCGACACGCCGCGCTCGATCATGGCCGAGAACTGCAGCTCATGCCCCGGCCGGCCCTCATGGGCGCTGAGCGTCCAGGTGGCGGCGGGGAAGTTGAAGTCGTCATACGCCTCGCCGGGGCCGGCCGCAGGGTTGGCCACCGGCAGCACGAACACGCCGCGCTGTCCGGTGTTGCCCACCAGCGGCGGCGGCTGCATGTGCGGCGCCGGCTGCGCGGCCGATTCGGCCACCGAGGCCAGGCGCATGCCCATCGGCCGGCTGGGCAGGGTGACGATGCGCTCGCGGCGGATCACGGCTTCGAGCTGCTCGTTCACCGCGCGGTAGCGGGCTTCGAGCTGGTTGTCGGCGATGGTCTCGCGCTTGAGCTGGCGGATCAGCGCGCGGTAATCGGTGGCGGGCTGGGCGCTGCTGGCCGCGGCGCCGGCATCCACGGGCGGGGCCAGGCCCTTGGCACGCGCCACCTGGGGCGCCAGCGCTTCCATGGCCGCGCGGGTCTCCACATAGTGCTGCTGGGCCTGGCGGATCAGATCAGTGGGCGCGATGTCGATGCCCACCTCGCGCAGCGCCTGGGCATACAGCGCCGGTGGGCGGCGGAAATCACTGCGCGCCAGTGGCAATACGCTGCGCTGCTGCCAGGCGCTGAACTCGGCGATCTGCTGGTCCATCGCGGCCAGCGCGGCCTCGGCCTGCGCACCGGTGATCTGGTACTGGCCGAACAGCTCGCGGATGCCGCGCGCATAGGTGGGCGCGTTGGCGATGGCCTGCTCCACCTGGGCCCTCACCGGGCCGATGCGGCCGGGCTGGCGGCTTTCGTCAAAACGCTCGCGCGCCAGCCGGGCGAGCGGGGCGCTGCCAGGGTGCTGGCCCACGTAGCGGCGCAGCAGCTCCAGCGCCTTGGCGCGGCGTGCCGGCGGCATCTGCTCGTCCAGCAGGCCGCGGATGCCGCGGAACATGGCCTCGGGCGCATCCGTCCAGGCCAGCTCCAGGCGGGCCGAGAGCTGCAGGCCGTCCAGCGACACCGTCAGCGAGTCGATCAGGATCTGCAGATCCTGGCGCAGGTTGGCGTCGCGCTCGGCCGCCAGGCGCTGGCGCAGATCCACCAGCAGCTTGTTCATTGCCGCGGTACTGCGCTGGTGGATGCGCGGGCCCAGGTCCATGGCCAAGCCATCGAACTGCGGCAGGCCCTGCTGCGAGGCGAACTCTGGGGCGAAGGCGCCCTGGGCGGCCAACACGCCGCGGGTGATGGTGTTGCTGGCGCTCACCCAGGCCTTCTCGGCGGCGGGTGCGCTGGCCCCGGCGGGGGCCTGCGCCCGGGCGGGCAGTGGCGCCAGTGCCAGCCAGAGGCTGGACACCAGCAGCAAGGCGGCGGGGGTGTGTTGGCGGGTGGCGCCGGTGGCCTGGGTCATGGCCTGCTCCCTCTGTGTGTTGGGTCGGCCGCATTCAAGCACATTGCCCGGCGTGCGTCCGTGACGCCGGGCAAACCGCAGCACGTGTCGCCCTGCACCACCACGGCGATGCGGCGCGCCCCGGTGTCGGCCGTGGTTGAATCCGGCCACCGCTTGACGCCACCAGGAGTGCCATCCCTTGTCGTACCTGCTGCTGATCCATGAACCCGTCGGCCAGCGCGCCACGCGCAGCCGCGCCGAGGGCGAGGCTGCCTATGCGCAGATGGTGGCCTTTGCCGAGGCACTGCAGCGCGAGGGCAAGCTGCGCGCGGTGGAATCGCTCGCCGGCCTGGACCAGGCCACGCGCGTCGAGAAACGCGACGGCGCGGTGCGCCTGCTCGACGGCCCCTTTGCCGAGGCCAAGGAGATGGTGGGCGGCTTCTTCCTGCTGCAGGACGTGGGCCGCGACGAGGCCCTGGCCATCGCCCAGCGCTGCCCGGCGGCGGCCTGGTGCACGGTGGAAGTGCGCGCGCTGGGGCCATGCTTCCTGTGATGCGGGCCGGCGTGTCGAAACGCCGCACGTTGCCTCGTCGTGCAGCCATCACCCGCTGCCGCACCGGAGACGCCCCATGAGCCAGCCGATCTGCTTCAACGTGCCCACCGTCGACGTGGCCGCCGGCAACGGCGTGCTGCCGCCGCCGTTGTGATGCGGCATGGCAGGACGGCGCCCCCAAGCCGAGGCTGAGCAGGCCACCGCGCCGCGCGCCACGCGCGCCCAGGTGGCGGCGGCACTGGCCGACACCTGGCACCGCGAGGCGGCGCTGATCGTGGCCACGGTGGCGCGCATGGTGCGCGACATCGGCCTGGCCGAGGATCTGGCGCAGGATGCCCTGGTGGCCGCGCTCGACACCTGGCCCCGCGACGGCCTGCCCGACCGCCCCGCCGCCTGGCTGACCACCACCGCCAAGAACCGTGCGCTCGACCTGCTGCGCCGCGACACCGTGCTGGCCGCCAAGCTGGTGCAGATCGGCGCCGATCTGGAGGCCCGCGAGGCGCTGACCGTGCCCGACTTCGTCGACGCCCTGGACGACGCGCGCGCCGATGCCTTCGGCGACGACATGCTGCGCCTGGTGTTCACCGCCTGCCATCCGCTGCTGTCGCCCGATGCGCGCAGCGCGCTCACGCTCAAGTGCGTGGCGGGCCTCAGCACCGAGGAGATCGCGCGCGCCTTTCTCAACAGCGAAGCCACGGTGGCCCAGCGCATCGTGCGCGCCAAGCGCACGCTGGCCGAGGCCGGCGTGCCCTTCGAGATGCCGCGCGGTGCCGCGCTGCACGAGCGCCTGGCCTCGGTGCTGGAGGTGGTGTACCTGCTGTTCAACGCCGGCTACAGCGCGGTGCGCGGGCCCGCGCCGCTGCGTGGTGACCTGGTGCACGAGGCGCTGCGCCTGTCGGGCCTGCTGGCACGCCGCCTGGGCGACGCGGCCGTAGGCCCCGAGGCTGCCGAGGTGCAGGGCCTGGACGCGCTGCTGGCGCTGCAGGCCTCGCGCAGCGCCGCGCGTGTGGACGCCGCCGGCCAGCCGGTGCTGCTGGCCGCACAAGACCGAAGCCGCTGGGACCCTGCACTGATCGCCCGCGGCCTGGCGGCACTGGATCGCGCCAGCGCGCTGGCCGCGGCGCACGGCCGGCCGGCCGGGCCGTATGCGCTGCAGGCCGCCATTGCCGCCTGCCATGCGCGCGCCGCGCGGGCCGATGACACCGACTGGGCCGGCATTGCCGCGCTGTATGGCCGGCTGCTGGCGCTGCAGCCCTCGCCGGTGGTGGCGCTGAACCGCGCCGTGGCCGTGGGCATGGCCGACGGCCCGGCGGCCGCGCTGCCGCTGGTGGAGGCGCTGATGGCCGAGCCGGCGCTGCGCGGCTACCCCTGGCTGGCCAGCGTGCACGCCGACCTGCTGGCGCGGCTGGGCCGGCATCGCGAGGCCGAGGCCGGTTTTCGCCAGGCGGCCCGCCTGACCGCCAACCAGGCCGAGCAGGCCCTGCTGCTGCGCCGCGCCGACGAGCAGGCTGGCTGCGCCTGAGGCCTGGTGCGTGGGGGGCGTGGCTGGCGGGTGCCGGGCCGGGTGCCCGCTCAGGCCCCGGGCTCGGCGTCAATCTCGCGCAGCCGGCGGTACAGCGAGCGCTCGCTGATGCCCAGCTTGCGCGCCAGCTCGGCCCGGCTGCCGCGGTGCGCCTGCAGCTGGGCGCGCAGCGCCGCGCGCTCCACCTCGCGCAGCGGCGCGTCCAGCGCCGGTGCTGCGGCGGCGGCGGGTGAGGCCGGCCGCGGCACGGGCCGGGCCGCAGGCAGCTCGGCGCAGCCCAGGGCCAGCGCCACATGCGATTCTTCGATCTGCGTGCCGTCGGCCAGCAGGGCCGCACGCTCGAGCACATTGCGCAGCTCGCGCACATTGCCCGGAAACGGATGCTGCTGCATCCGCCGCATCGCGGCGGCCGACAGCGCCATGCGCCGCTGCGGTGCCACCCGCGCCAGCAGGCCCACGGCCAGCAGCGGGATGTCGTCGGCGCGCTCGCGCAGTGGCGGCAGCACGATGGGAAAGACGCTGAGCCGGTAGTACAGATCCTCGCGGAAGCGGCCGTCGGCCACCATGGCCTTC
>CAYPDO010000295.1:0-6147 GCA_964409495.1 uncultured Bordetella sp. | reverse complement strand
TCCTGTACCCGCTGATGCAGGGCTACGACTCGGTGGCGCTCAAGAGCGACCTCGAGCTGGGCGGCACCGACCAGAAGTTCAACCTGCTGATGGGCCGCCACCTGCAGCAGGAATACGGCCAGGAGCCGCAGTGCATCCTGACCATGCCGCTGCTCGAGGGCCTGGACGGCATCGAGAAGATGTCCAAGAGCAAGAACAACTACATCGGCATCACCGAAGAGCCGGCGACCATGTTCGCCAAGGTGCTGTCGATCAGCGACACGCTGATGTGGCGCTGGTACACGCTGCTGAGCTTCCGATCGGAGGCCGAGATCGCGGCGCTGAAGGCCGAGGTCGACGGTGGCGCCAACCCCAAGCAGGCCAAGGTGGCGCTGGCGCGCGAGATCGTCACGCGCTTTCACAGCGCGGCGGCGGCCGATGCGGCGCAGGCTGATTTCGACAACCGTGCCAGGGGCGGCATCCCCGACGACATTCCCGAGGTGACCCTGGCCGGTGCGCCGCTGGGTCTGGGCGCGCTGCTCAAGGCCGCCGGCCTGGTGCCGTCGAGCAGCGAGGCCATGCGCATGGTCGAGCAGGGCGGCGTGCGCATCGACGGTGCGGTGGTGTCCGACAAGGGCCTGAGGCTCGACGCCGGCACGGTGGTGCTGCAGGTGGGCAAGCGCAAGTTCGCCCGCGTGACGCTCACGGCCTGAGTCGGCCGATGAGGTCCCCAGGTCGCTTCGTGCCGACCCGCAGCCGCGGCACGCAGCCCATGGGCCTGGCCCGGCGGGGCTGAGGGCTGCGATGCAGGTCGCCTCGTACCTGAAGCTGTCGGTGGCGGTGGCGGTGGCCACCATCGCGCTGAAGACCGGCGCCTGGTGGCTCACCGGCTCGGTGAGCCTGCTGTCGGATGCGATGGAGTCGCTGGTCAACCTGGCCGGCGCGATGTTCGCGCTGGTGATGGTGACGGTGGCCCAGGCGCCGCCCGATGCCGACCACCCCTACGGCCACCACAAGGCCGAGTACTTCAGCAGCGGCTTCGAGGGCGTGCTGATCCTGGTGGCGGCGCTCGGCATCCTCTGGGCCGCCGTGCAGCGCCTGCTGGCGCCGCAGCCGCTGGCGGCGCTGGGCTGGGGCCTGGGGCTGTCGGTGCTGAGCTCGGCGATGAACGGCGTGCTGGCCTGGGCCATGCTGCGCAAGGCGCGCGAGCACCGCTCGATGGCGCTGGAGGCCGACGCGCGCCACCTGTTCACCGATGTCTGGACCTCGGCCGGCGTGGTGCTGGGCCTGGTGGCGGTGCAGGCCACGGGCTGGCTGCTGCTGGATCCGCTGATCGCCATCGGCGTGGCGCTCAACATCGTGCGCGAGGGCGTGCACCTGATCCGGCGCTCGGCCGACGGCCTGATGGACCGCGCGCTGGAGCCCGAGGTGCGCGACGAGATCACCAAGACGCTCGACGGCTTTGCGCACCACACCATCCGCTTCGACCACCTGGTGACACGGCGTGCCGGCCAGCGCCGCCATGTCGAGCTGCACATGCACATGCCGGCCGACTGGACGCTGGGGCGCGCGGCCGCGGTGCGCTCGGCGGTGGAGCAGGCGCTGATGGCTGCCGTGCCCGGCCTGCGTGCCACGATCCAGCTGCTGCCGATGGACATGGAAGCACACTTCGACGAAGCCAGGGATCCGCTGTGATCGGGCTGATCCAGCGGGTGCGCGAGGCGCGGGTCAGCGTGGGCGGGCAGGTGATCGGCGAGATCGGCGCCGGCCTGCTGGTGCTGGTGTGCGCCGAACCGGCCGACACCGACACCCAGGCGCGCCGCTTCGTCGACAAGCTGCTGAAGCTGCGCATCTTTGCCGACGCGGCCGGCAAGATGAACCGCAGCGTGGCCGACGTCGGCGGCGGCCTGCTGATCGTGAGCCAGTTCACGCTGGCCGCCGACTGCTCGGGCGGCAACCGCCCCAGCTTCACCGCTGCCGCGCCGCCCGGTCAGGGCCGCGCGCTCTATGAGCAGGTGCTGGCGCTGGCCCGCGCCGCGCACCCTCAGGTGGCGCAGGGCGAGTTCGGCGCCGACATGCAGGTGGCGCTGGTCAACGACGGGCCGGTGACGATCCCGCTGCGCATCGCCTGAATCCAGATGCGCTGAAGGCGTGCAGGAACCGTCGCGAGCAGCGCAGGCTCAAGATCGACCCGCGCTGCAGGTTCATGCGTGCCTTCAGTCGGCGTACTGGCCGGCGGCCTTGATCACCGGGCCCCACTTGCCGATCTCGGCCTCGACGAACTTCTTGTGCTCAGACCCGCCGACGCGCGCGTCGGTGACGATCACCGCGCCGAGGGCTTCCTGGCGCTTGTGGAATTCGGCGTCGGCCAGCGCCTTGCGCAGCGCGGCGTTCAGGCGGTCGGTCACCGGCTTGGGCGTGCCCTTGGGCGCGTACAGGCCGTGCCAGATCGACACGTTGAAGCCCTTCAGGCCAGCCTCGTCCAGCGTGGGCAGCTTGGCCAGCGAGGGCGTGGACAGGCGCTTGCTGGTGGTGACCGCGAAGGCCTTGACCTTGCCGGTCTCGATCTGGCCGGTGGTGTTGGTGGTCTGGTCGCACATGATGTCCACCTGGCCGCCCAGCAGGTCGGTCATGGCCGGGGCGGTGCCCTTGTAGGGCACGGTGGTCATGTCGACCGCCACGGCCTGCTGGAACAGCAGGCCGCACAGGTGCGACGCGGCGCCCAGGCCGGCGTTGGCCAGGTTGATCTTGCCCTTGTTGGCATTGATCCAGCTGCGCAGGCTGGCGAAATCGGTGGCCGGCAGCGTGCTGCGGCCGATCAGCGTCATCGGCACCTCGTTGACCAGGCCCAGGTACTCGAAGTCGGCCAGCGTGTCGTAGGGCAGCTTGCGGTACAGCGCCGGCGAGGTGGCCATGCCGATGTGGTGCAGCAGCAGGGTGTAGCCATCGGGCGCGCTCTTGGCCACCTTGGCCGCGCCCAGCGTGCCGCCGGCGCCACCCACGTTCTCGATCACCACGCTCTGGTTGTTGAGCTGCTTGCGCAGGGTCTCGGCCAGATCACGCGCCACCTTGTCGGTGGGGCCGCCCGCCGCGAAGGGCACGACGATGGTCACCGGCTTCTCGGGGTACTCGGCCAGCGCGAAGGTGGCGGTGGCGGCCAACATCAGGGCGGTGGTCAGCTTCTTCATCGGGGCTCTCCAGGCAGCGGGCAGGATGGTTCGGGGCGCCGATGTTAGGCGGCGCGCGCGCGCCGCCAACGCCGGTTTCTACGTAGGGGCTGCTGGTTGGCCGGCGCCAGGGCCACTTGGCGGCGCCGCAGGCGGGCGAGGTGCCGCCGGCCGGCCTCGAGCCGGGGATGCGCACGCTGCGCCCCGCCCGGCCACCCGGCCGGCGCGCGGCCGGGCGGGGACAGGGGCTGTCCCGCGCCCGCACATTTCGCGGCCTAAAGCGGGTGCGGCGCCGGCCGATATCGCGAAGGTGTGGGTGCGGCGGCCGCGGGTGCGGCACCCGGCCCGGTTGCTCGAACAGGACACCGAATGCGCGCTCCGCTTCCCCTTCTTCCGCCCCTGCTGGCCCTGGCGGCCGCCGCACTCACCGCCTGTGGCGGTGGCGGCGGATCGTCCGAGGGCGTGGCCGCAGCCGCCCAGTTGCAGGGCACGGCCGCCACCGGCGCCGCGCTGGCCAATGCGCAGGTGAACATCGTCAACGCCGCTGGCCAGTCGCCCTGCGTGGAGACGGCCATCACCACCACGGCCACCGGCAGCTACACCTGCACGCTGAAGCCCGGCGAGGCCGCCCCCTTCTTCGTCTCGGTGACCGATCCGGCCGGCATGGTGCGGCCGCTGGTCAGCGTGGCCACGGCCACGCCGGCGGCGGGCAGCGCCGCGGTGGTGAACGCCACGCCGCTGACCACCGCCATCGTCGGCCAGCTGGCACCCGACCGTGATGCGCTGAGCGTGTTCAACGCCAAGGCGGTGGACGCTGCCGCCCTGGCCCAGGTGACGCGCCATGTGCTGGCGCAGATCGCCCCTGTGCTCAGCGGCATCGACGCCCCGGCGGGCTATGACCCGTTCAGCACCCGCATCAGCGCTGCCAGCACGGCCGGTGCTGGCAATGCTGCCGATCTGGTGCTGGATGTGCTGAAGGTGGGCACCGATGCCGCCGGCAACACCACGCTGGGCACGGTGGACAACCCGACTGGGGTGACCATGGCCACGGCCGCAGGCGCCGGCAGCACGCTGGCCGCGGCACCCGCGGCGGTGGCCGCGCTGTCGACCGCCGGCCGGGCGCTGGCGATGGCCTTCGAGCAGTGCTACGCGCTGCCGGTGGCCCAGCGCGTGCTGGCCACCGACAACAGCATCCCGGCCCACCTGGGCGGCCCCCAGGTGAGTCGCGCCCATGCGCGCTGCGAGGGCCTGACCGATCCGGCCTTCCTGCACAACGGCTACAGCGCCGGCCAGCTTTACCACGGCCTGCTGACCAGCGAGGCGATGACCGGCGCGCGTTTCAGCGCGCCCGAGGTGATGCTCTACACCCCGGCCGCGCAAAGCCGCAACGGCCTGGACACCGCGGTGCTGAACATCCGTTATCTGGATGCCAGCCAGCAGCCCGGCCACACCGTGGCGGTGGCCGTCAACAAGGCCGGCGCGGGCGCGCCCAACTGGGTGCTGCTGGGCAACCAGGCGCCGGTGGACGTGGCGGTGCGCAGCACCATCTCGCGCCTGCAGTTCGTCGGGCCGGCCAAGGCCAGCATCAGCGGCAGCGCCGGGCACTACGCCAGCGGCATCGAGTTCTTCATCCGCAAGGACGGGCCCGGCAGCGCCGGCCTGACCACCGCCCGCGTCACCGGCCCCGGCCTGCCGGCCGCCGGCCTGATGCTCAACCGCCCGCTGCCGGAGCACGAGGCGCAGCAGAGCTGGCTGAGCATCGTGGACAAGCGCGCGGTCGATCCGGCCGAGGTGGCCACGCGGCGCCAGGCTGCGGGCGGTGACATCTTCTGGCTGGCGCGCACGCAGGACCTGCGCGGCAGCGGTGCCACCACGCTGGCCGACAACCCGAACGGCGCCACGGTGTTCAACACCGCGATGCAGTGGGCCCACCCGCTGGATTACGGCGCCATGCCGGGCCAGTCGGCACAGGACTACCTGCCGCTGGCGCAGATGACCCGTGGCGCCAGCTACACGGTGGAGCTGTTCTATGACGGCAGCGCCACGCCGCGGCACACGCTGCACCAGACGCTGCTGAGTGCGGTGATCCGGGCCACCCGCGGCGCGGCGCTGGCGTGGAACACGGCCAACGCCGACCTGCTGGCCGTGCTGGACGTGACGGCCGGCGCACTGCCCGGCGCGGCGCGCTACGAGTTCTCATGGACGCAGCACGCGGCGGCCGAGCAGGTGGGCAGCACGCAGCTGTTCTCGTCGAACAACGCCGTGGTGGTGAACCAGGGCGTGGCTGCCGTGGTGGCGCGCGGCGTCACCCGCTCCAGCGCCACGGCGCCGGACGGCGCCGCGTTCGCCACGCTGGACAACACCGCCCGCAGCGCACGCAGCATCGTGCTCAACCACCGCATGTTCGACGGTTCGGCCAAGCGCGCGGTGTTCGCGTCGAACGAGTGATCTGACCGGCGGGCGGCGGCCGTGCCCGGCCGCCGGGTGCCGTCATTTGTAGCTGCGCGCGTCCTCGATCACTTTGCCGTCGTTGGGCAGGCTGCCGGGGGCCAGGGCCACGATGTCGGCGCGCAGCTTGGTGATGTCGCGCACGCTGTCGGCCACCGCGGCGGCCAGGCCGTCGGGCAGCGCATCGGGGGCGCCGGCCACCTCGATCTTCAGCGTCATGCGGTCGCTGGCCATCTCGCCTTCGACCACCAGGCGCACCCGCTTGAGCTCGGGGTGGCGGCGCGCCACCTCGGCCACCTGGCCGGGGTGCACGAACATGCCGCGCACCTTGGTGGTCTGGTCGGCGCGGCCCATCCAGCCCTTGATGCGCGTGTTGCTGCGACCCGTGGGGCAGGGGCCGGCCAGCACGGCTGAGAGATCGCCGGTGCCGAAGCGGATCAGCGGATAGTCGGCGTTCAGCACCGTGACCACCACCTCGCCCACCTCGCCGTCCGGCAGCGGCTCGCCGGTGCCCGGGCGCACGATCTCGAGGATCACGCCTTCGTCCAGCACC